>CACYEO010000197.1 GCA_902773475.1 uncultured bacterium
CTGGATGAAAGCTTCGACCTTCGCTTCGGCAAGACGCGCGGCGTCCGCCTTGGCGACGCCGTCGGCATGGTCGGCGCGGAAGCGGGTTGCGATCTCTTTTAGCTTTTCGCCGGAAATCGATGTCGTGAGGTCGAGACGCCCTATTTCTTCGTTCAGCTTGTTCTCGCTTTCGACGCCGCCGTCGCGGAGGAGCGCGGCCTTCACCTCTTCGGCGAGCCTCTGCACTTTCGCGCGGCCGTCGCCCACGCCGAAGAAGCACTTGAACCTCTGCCAGAGCCCGGCTTCTTTTATCTCGCCGGTGGAATTGGCGATGTAGTATGTTTTGTTCGCGTCGAGGTTGAGGATGGATTCTGAATTGATTTTCATTGTCTCGTTCCTTTCTTGTTCGGACGCGCTGTCTACACCTGAAGGATTGAAAGGTTACAGCCAGAATCGCGGATTTTCCTGTTTTCCGTCTCCGCTTCGACGCTGTCGGCGATCGCGTGTGCAAAGGCGGACGCGACTTTCCCGGCGGCTTCCGCGAGGGAAATAAGCTTCTCCCCCAGATTCTCGGCTGATGCGCCGTCAAGAGGCATCGAGCCGGAAAGGACGAACGCGCCCGCCGAAATGCCGAGGTGGAACCCGCCGGTGCCCAATCCGTGCGCGGCGAGCTCAAGCGCTTTTTCCATGGTCGCGGGCTCTGGTTTCTGGTCGCCTGCGGGAAAGCAGAACAGCAGGATGTCGTTCCGATCCGGGCGGCTCTGCACCGTAATGTAGATCCCATCGGTCTCGAGCGAAACGGATCCGTCCCGGCCCGTCGTGAGCGGCAGACCGGTCTTTCCGGAAAAGTCGGCTATCAAAGATTCAAACGATGTCATTTTTTTCGAATTGCCGCAGTCCGTGCGGAACTGCGGCCGGTTGTAAGATTGCGGGAACGCGGCGCCCGCGGCCTGAGCCGGCTGCGTTACGCTTTTTTCCCGGAAAGCCTTTCGTACGCGCGTTTCGCGCCGTAGGGGGCGCGTTCCGTGCGTTCGAGCATGGAATCGGCCTGGGCGTCGTTGACGAAGCGTTCGGCTTTCCAGTCCCATTCGAGTTTCCGTCCAAGCTTCATGCCGATCCATGAAAGCAGGCACGCCGAGCACGAGCGGTGCGCCGTCTCGGCGGGAACGATGCTGGGAACGCCCGCCTTGATCGAGTCGATGAAGTTCTGGTGGTGCTTGCTGCAATCGCGGATGGCGTTTTTGTAGAGCGGGGCGGCGGGCTTCCCCTTGATGAGACCCGGGTTGCTCGCGTCGAGCGCCTTGAGGGGCTTGCCGGCGGCGACGGGATCGCTCTTCGAAATCTTGGCTCCGCCGCGGCTGACGAATATCCAGCCTTTTTCGCCGATGAACCGGACGCCGTTCGGGAACTTGTTCCAGACCCTTACGGGAGTTCCGTCGGGATAGACGAGCGTGATGTCGTATTCGCCGTGGACGTCCCAAAGCCCGCCTGTGTGGAAATTGCCTTTGCCTTCGATGAATTTCGGGCCGATCTTTTCCCAGTTCATCGCCCAGTGGACGATATCGAGATGGTGCGAACCCCATCCGGTGATCATGCCTGCGCCGAACTGTTCGCATCTGAGCCATCCCGGGCGGGAGTTGAGCGCCTTTGCGATCTTGGCGTTCTGGCTGTGTACGCGGTCTTCGGTGTAATAGACTTCGGGCGTGGAGCCGAGCCAGAAATCGTAGTCGAGGCATTTGGGAACGGGCATTTCCTTCGTCGAGCCGCCTGCGGGATCGCCGGGAAGACCGACTTCTATGCGTAGGACCTTCCCTATACGCCCCTCGCGGACGAAAGCGCACGCGTCGTGGAAGTGCCCCCATGAGCGCTGCTGGGAACCGAGGAGGAACGTCCGCCCGGTTTCCTTTATGGCGTCCGCGAAACAGCGCCCTTCGCGGATCGTGAGCGACGCGGGCTTCTGCATGTAGACGTCTTTGCCGGCGAACGCGGCTTCAACCGCGATCTGCGCGTGCCAGTGGTCGGGCGTCGAAATTGAAACCGCGTCGATATCTTTCCTTGAAAGAAGCTCGTGGAAATCGCGCGCGGCGATAATAGAAGAGGTTTTGTACGAATAGTGTTTC
>CACYEO010000198.1 GCA_902773475.1 uncultured bacterium
TCACGCCTTTCGCGTACGGGCGCTTGCCGGCCGGAACGGCGTCAAGCGCGTCGCACATCGCGTCGGAAGCCATCGTTTTGGCGACATTGAATTTTCCCGCGCACACCGCGGCCGCGAAGCGTTCCGCCGTCTTCTCCGGCGAGCCGGACGAGCATGCGCCGAGGAACCCGGCCGCAAGAGCAGCCGCAAGCAGTTGAAAATGCTTCATTTGCATTCCTCCCGTTTTGCAAAGACCGGATCGTCCGGCGCGACTTGCCAGAGCTTTCCGCAGAAATGGCAGTAGATGTCCACGCTCTTTCCGGCGGCGGCGAGTTCCGCGCGGTCTTCCGCCGGGAGCGCGGCGATCATGTTTCTTGCGCGTTCGAGACTGCAGCGGCAGGCGAACGACAGCGGACGCGTTTCGCGGATTTCCGCGCGCGCGAGCCCGCATTTCCCGAGGAGCGTGCGAAGCGACGATACGGATGCGAGCGCCTTGCGCACGGCTCCCGAATCGAAAGCGGCCTTTGCCGCCTCGAACGCATCCGCATCGCCGTCCGGCGGGCATTCGAGCAGCGCGGCGCGCGCCATGACCGGCTCTCCATCGTCCCCGGCGGACGCAAACGCTTCCACTGCCGCCTTCCGCTGGAGCGAAACTCCGTACAGCGCCGCGAGAGCGGCGGCGGGAAAGGATCCTTTTGCCGGAACCTGGATCGCGGTGACGCCCGATGAAAGAATCTTGCCCGGAACGGAGCGGATCGTTTCGACCGTAGCGTTTGCGCCGTAGAGTTTGCGCGGCGGCGGCGCGCCCATGCCGTCGAATTCGTCGAGTATCTTTTTCTTCGTATATCCGCGCAGCGTGGTTCCGCCGTTGGCGGCCTCGGCGAGGAATCCGCCGACGGGGCCTTCGGGGCAGTCGGCGCGGAACGATACGGCCTCTTCCTGCGCGGAGCTTTCCGCGCCGGCGACAGCTGCGCAGGCCAGGGCTTCGGCGAGCGCCGCCGAGGCCGCAGGCCCGGACAGGTGGCCGCGCGCGGCTTCGCGGGCGGCCGACGTGCAGTCGGCTACGGCCAGCGACAGTTTCGAGGCCGGATCGAGACAGATTGAAACAGAGTCTTTCATTCAGGTTTTCCGTTGCTTTCCGGGCCGCAGGCGGACGCTCCGGCTTCGAGCGCGGCGAGCTTCGCCTTGAAGTCCGCGCGCAGCGCCCCCAGACGGCGGACCTGGCGTTCAAGCGCCCACAGCGCGAACAGCCAGCGGCGGCGGAATCCGAACCGCGCGCCAATGTCCGGGTTGAAATTTTCGAATTGCTCGCGCGACGTGGTGAACGTCCATTCCATCGCGCGCGAGCGGTGTTCGAAACCGTCGAAGAAGCGCTTTCCCGCTTCTTCCAGCGAGACGGACGGATGGTTGCGGTGCAGTTCGAAGAGCGCGGTGGCATACGCGCCCATGTAGAAGTCGAAAAGCGCGGAAAGGTTTTCTTCCGTCCTTGACAGATCCGGCCAGCCGAGCGTGCCGCGGAGGGAGCAGAACGATACGGCCAGCGGCATCAGGCGCATCGCTTTCAGGTCGTAGCCGAAGCGGTATATCTCTTTGCCGACTCCGAAGCGGCAGTCGCCGGTGCACGGGTCGTATTTCTTCAGGGCGAGGTTCTGCGCCGCGGCGTCGCCCATGAGCGCGGCGAGGGCGAGCGCGACCTGCGGGTCTTCGCCGGCGTCGCTGCCGCCGAATTCGCCGGATTTCTGGAAAAACGCCACCGGTATGTCGTCGGCGGACGTCCCTTCGCAGCGCGTCCGCAGATAGAAGTACAGCGCCTTGCGTACCGCCGTTCCGGTTCTGCGCAGGAACCGGTATTCGCACAGGTTCACGCCGAGGGCGCGGAACGCTTCGGCGCGCGCGAGCAGGTAGCTTCCGTATCCTTTGTCGTGGTGGGCCAGGCGTTTTTCGATAAGCGACACCGGAAGCGGCATGCGGTCGGTCTTGTAGACGATTTCGCGCGTTCCGTCGTCGGGCGTCGCGCGGGCGCCGGTCTCTTCGTCGCCGGCGGCGGAATCGCCGCGCAGTTCGTAGACGTTGGCGTATTCGATCCGCTCGTCCTTGTTCATCAGCCAGCGTATCGAAGACAGCAGCACGCGCGATCTTTCGTCCGTGCCCGGGTGGAAATGGGGGACGCCGCCTTCGTACGTCGCGCCTGGCAGGGCTATGCGGCGGTCGTCGAACGCGGGCGCGGAGCCTTGTCCGGCCACTGCGTAGATTTCTCCCGTCAGGTGCATGTAGAGCGATTCGGTGAAATCCGTGCGTGAAGAATCGGCGAGCTGCGGGCGCGCCAGGAGCGACTTGAACAGCGTGTCGACTTCGGAAATCTGCCTGGCGGCGGCCTGCGCGTCCGTGCGCAGCAGGACTATGCCTTCCACGATGCGCTCTAGAAGCGGCACTATGCGTTCCACGCCCAGTCCGCGCGGAAGCCCGAAGAATTCTATTTCGTGGTGCCCGCGGTATTTGGGCTGGCGCACGTACGAAAATTCATTGCCTTCAGGCACGCCGACGAGTTCGCGCAGGTCGCGCACGAATGCGGGGAAGTCCGTCTTGGCGCGTTCGGCGAAAGCGTGGAATTCCGGATAGGTCAGGAAATGGACGCCGCGCGAAGAGTGGTAGTAGCGGATCGAAGACGCTATGCGCTTGCGCGCGGCGGCGATTGCAAGATCCATCCCCTCGCGCGTCCACGCGAGAGGCTTGACGCGCCATTCCTGCCCAAGGCGGCGGAAATGGTCGATCGCCGCGTCGGAGCGCTCCGTGAACACCACGGAATCGAGGCCGAGTCCCAGCGAGCGCAGCCAGACGTCGGCTCCCTCAACCGTTTGGAACGGGACTTCGCGCTGCGATATTTCAATCCGCCCTTCCACGATGTTCGCGCAGACGATTTTCTCGGTCAGCACCTGTCCGCGCCTGTGCGGTGGAATGTGCGCGAGATCCCAGAACGCGCCGGACAGGAGCGGCATCGCGGCTACGGCGTGGTTGCCGGACGTCACCGTCATCAGATGTCCGCGCGCGCCGCGCACGAGGTCGCCTTTTTCGATCAGGAGCACGGAGGAGTGTTCGCCGAGATGCTTCGCTATGCCGTCCTGCAGCACGAACGTGTCGTCGCCGAGATCCCACGCCTTGAAGACGCGGTCCACGCCCATCGTACGGGCGGCGACCGCGCGGGGCCGTCTGACGGCCTCGCGCTTGACGCGGCGCAGCAGGCTGGCGGCGGGAGAGATCATTCCGGCATCAGCCTTTCGCGCTCCATGAGCAGATGGGTGAACGAGGCGAGCCCCGGAAGCGCCGCTTCGTGCGCGAGTCCGTGGAGGAGGGAGAGCGCCGGGAGGATGTGGCGCGCGAATCCGCGCTGTCCGGCGGAAACCAGCCTGGCGTACGCCCCGAGCGCCTGCACGAGCCGCTGCACCCCGGCCTGCGGCAGGAGCGCTGCGGTTTCCGCGCCCCCCGCGGCGGTTTTCGCATACGCGGCGGCCGCGGCGTTGCGCTCCGCTTTGGACAGCGAGACGTACGGGTCGTACACGAGAGAGGCAAGGTCGTACGCCGCCGGTCCTTCGCGCATCCCCTGGAAATCTATGACAGCGGTTTCGCCGTCCGGCGCGAAGAATATGTTGGACGACTGGAAATCGCGGTGCACGAGGACTTTGGGCGCCCTGTCGAGCAGAGAAGCCGCGTGTCCGAGTTCCGCGCGCACCGCTTCCGGCAGGCCGTCCTTCAGGCCGAGGCGTTCTTTCACGTAGCGGTCTTCGAAGAGCGAATGCTCGAACGCGAAGAGGTCCGGGCCGAACGGTTCTTCAAGTTCCGCGCCGGCCGCGCGCGCAGCGTCGAGCCCGCGCGAATGGAATCCAGCCAGCCATTCGGCCACGGCGCGGTAGTCGCGTTCCGCCGCGCCTTTCTCCGGCTTGTCCGTTCCGTCGAAACGCGACTGCAGGGAATCGTCGCCGAGATCCTCGAAAGCGGAGATCTTGAGCTCCGGAATGTCGGCGAGAACTTTGGGGACGCGGATGCCGGCGTCTTCCAGAACGTGCGCGTGCGAAACGTAGCGGGCGTTCTCGGCGCGTTCCGAATCGTCGTACGAAACCGCGATCGCGCGCTGCGCGCCGCGCACGAGCCGCCAGAACTCGCGCGCGCTACCGCGTTTGCCCAGCAGGACGGCGGCCGTGTCGTCCGGTTTCCAGCCGAGCGCTTCCGCGATCGCGCAGAGACGCCTGTCGCCGAGCGCGGAGAGATGCACCGCTGCGCAGTGCACGAGCCTGCCGCCTACAAGACCGCCGGTGACCACGCATCCGGCGAGTTCGGCGTCCGTCTCCAGCCGTGTCCCCGGCATCAGGACGTTCGGGAAGTTTTCGAATCCCTCCGGGTCGAGCGCGAGGTGCGTTTCAAGGTAGCGGTCGAGCGTGCCGAAGTCGTTCCACCAGGCCTGCTTTTCCACGACCCCGCGCACGAAACGCTCTTCGGCCAGCATGGCGTTTTCGTATGCGTCGACTATCGTGCAGAACGGCGCGCCGGGCAGATGGCGGCGCACGTCAGCGCCGAGCAGGGCGAACCCCGCGTAAGTGTATGTGCCGCGCACGCCCGGCGTCGGGCTGCGCCAGCAGCATACGCGGCCTTCGGGGTCGGCTTCCACCGTCTGCGGGCCGGAGCCTTCCACCAGCCAGCACGAAGCGAACGAACCGCTGCGCTCGAACGCCTCGACAAGCGGAACGGGGTCGAGGCTTTCCGCGACTATGTCGCCGTTCACGAACCAGAAGGGATCGTTTCCGAGAAACGCTTCGAGCGGACGCAGGGCGCCGCCGGTCCCGAGAATCTCTTTTTCGACGCTGACGGTGATTTTCGCGACGCCCGTCTTGTTGCGCTCGTCGGCGTAGCGCGCGACGGCGGCGGCGAGATGGTGCGCGTTGACCGCTATTTCGCGGACGCCCCAGCGTTCGAGAAGCCGCACGATGCGCTCCACGGCGGGGACGCCCTGCACCGGAAGGAGCGGTTTGGGGACGACGCGCGTAAGCGGATCGAGCCTCGTGCCGAGCCCCGCCGCGAGAATCACGGCTTTTTTCACATCTGACGGTTTCACGGCCTCTCCACTTCCGCCGCCGCGCAGGCGAGCCCTTCCACCGCGCCGCTCTTGCGTACGCGCACTTCCGCTTTCGCCACGCCGGCGCAGGCGAGGCACTCTTCGGCGGCGAGCTCCGCCGCGCGTTCTATCAAACGGCATTTGGCGGCGGCGAGGCGGCCGCGTATGCGCGCGGCGAGCGCGGCGTAGTCCGCGGTGTCGCGCAGATCGTCCGTCGCGCCGGCCTTGCGCAAGTCCATGCGCAGGGCCGCGTCTATGCGCAGAACCTGTTCGCGCTCGCGCTCGTCCGGGAGATCCCCGATGATGCAGCGGACTTCAAGCCCTTCAAGACGCAGGCAGTCCATCCTTCAGGTTCCTTTTCAGCGGCCGCGGGGAAATCCGTGCTGGCGCTGCATCTTGATTTTCGGCTCTTCGAGCGCCAGCATGAACCACAGGTCGCCGAAGGGCTGGTTCGAGAAATTGGATACGCGGTTGTTCTGGAGCGCTGCGTGGTTCGCCTTTATGATCGGGTTGTCGGTGTTTTCAAGGGCGGCGGTGAGCGTTTTGAACGCGCCGTCGATGTCGCCGCGCTTGACCTGTATCCATGAAAACACTGCATGGAGCGGCGTGCAGGCGTTGTAGCGCGGGCGGCGGATTCCGGCCTTGTAGACTTCGGCTATTTTTCCGGTCGGATCGTTTCTCATGTACATTCTGGCGATGACGATCGCGCGGAGCATCGGGTCCATCAGGATGGCGGACGGTATGAGCGCGTCGACGGTCTTGTAGTCTTTGAGCGTCCAGTAGAACTGCAGGCGCATGGTCGCGAGCTGCCGTTTCATCAGCGGAACCCAGCCGATCAGGCTTTCCATGGGCTTCGTCATTTCGAGCGCGCCCTGGACGAGTTTGCGCTGCTCGCCTTCGATTTCGGACTGCGCCTGTTTCATCGCGCTTACGGAGTTGATGCGCATCTGCATCCGCTGGATCTTCGACTGCAGGCGCGCCTGTCCGTCGGTCATCCAGTTTTTGAGCATGTCCTGCATCAGGCGCATTTTCCGTCCTGCGGCGCGCTGGATCAGCATGAACGACAGCAGGAGCGCGCCTGCTCCGGCGGCCGACGACCAGCCGGCTCCGGCGGTGCGGGTGAAATACAGGGCGCACCAGACGCCCGAACCTGCGAGAAGCGATATGATTGCGGAATACATGGCTTTGACTTTCGTATCTAATGGAGTGCGCCGAAGCGCGCTTGAAGTGTAGCAAAACGCCCCGGTATGCGCAAACCCCGCAAAACCCCCGCAGGCGCGGCGGCAGGGGCGGGTGCGCGGGGTTTGCGCGCCGCACCCGGTTTTGGCATACTTGCGCCATGCAAAAAACAGCATTCGCCGCGCTTTTCGCGCTTTTCGCGCTCGCCGCGCCGGAAGTCCGCGCGTTCGACTGGTTCGGACTCGCGCCCGACAGCCCCGCCGAGACGAACAAAAACGTCAAGCTTTCGGTCATCATGCGTCCTTCGAACGATTTGTTCGAAGAGGCCGAGGAGCTTGCATCCGCCCGCAAGACCGAAGAGGCGCTCGCCAAGTACAAAGAAACGGAAAAAGCGCTCGAGGAATTGCGCGTGAAATATCCGAAGCAGACGGATTCGGCCATTTTCCGCAACAGACTGCTTCTCTGCAAAACGAGGATCGACGCGTTCAAACTGGAAAACTCGGCCGTGACGTCGCATCCCGTGAATGTGACGGATACGCGGGAACTCGAGCGCCGCTACGAGGAGAAGCACGGCATAAAGCGTCCGGATTCCGGTGCGTCTGCCGTTCCGGCAGGGCCGGCGAAAACAGCTGCGCCCGCAGCCCGCGCAAAACCCGTTGCGTCCGCCGCGCCGGCGAAACCCGCCGCCCCGGCCGCGCCCGCCGCGGGAAAGCCCCGCAAGCCGGCAAAGACCGCGAAGACTCCGCCGCCCGGAGCAAGGCCCGCGGCGCCGTCCGCCGCGTCCGCCAAAGCGTCCATGCGCGGCGAACTCGACGCCGCGCGCAGGGAGATGCGCTCGGGCTCGTTCGGAGCGGCGCGCAAGCGCCTCGTGCGCGCGTTGAAAGGCGACCCCCGCAACGGCGAGGCTCTCTATCTTCTGGCGCACGCCGCGATGATGGAAGGCGACACCGCACTCGCCGACAAGATACTTTCGCACCTTCTCAAGGAGATTTTCGCAAAGCCGGCGGAGAAACTTTCGCGCGGTGACGCGGCGACGCTCGTTCTCGCCGCGGGCGTGAAGTCCTCGCAAGGCGACTGGCGCACCGCGCAGCGCGCCCTCGACCTTGCAATCCGCGCCGACCCCGGCTCGTACATGCCGTACTACAACATGGCGCTCCTCATGAGCGACATGGGATCGCGCGATCTCGGCCCCGCGCGCAGGTACTATGCGATCGGGCGTGAAAAGGGCGGCCCGCGCGACGAGGCTCTCGAAAGCCGAATCGGCTGGAAGGACGGCGGCAGATGAGAACGCGCGTCCTTGCAGTGTTTCTTGCCGCGTTCTGCATCGCGGCGGCGCGCGCCGGCGATGCGGCGCAGTCCGCAGCCCCGGAGGATGCGCTGTCGCTTGAATCGTCCGCGTCCGACATACTCGCGGCGTGCAGGGCGATGCTTCCCGCGAAGCCCGTGGAGATCAAAGGCCGCCTGACGCGCCGCAACAGGAAAGGCATCGTCTCGCGCGAGCATTCGTTTGCGATCTACATGGACAGGACTGCCGTTCCCGCGAAAATACGCGCGGAAATCGTCCCGGCGGACGGAAGCGAGCCGCTGCGCGTGGAAGTGTCGCGGCCGGACGGCGGCTGCGCGTCCGTGGAGATTCTCAAGGCGGACGGCTCGCGCGAGCGCCCCGAAATGTCCGGCGACGTGCCCGGAACCGATGTTTCGTGGCTCGATCTCACGCTTGATTTTCTGTGGTGGACGGACGCGTCCTTCGAGGCGGAGCGCACCGGGGAGACCGTGCACGGGCAGGAGTGCCTTGTGATACTCGCAAAGCCGCCGTCCCCCTACGGCGGCGTGGGCGCGGTGCGGCTGTGGGTCGACCGCAAGACCGGATGCATGATGCAGGCCGAGCAGCTCGCGGCGGACGGAGCCGGCGGATGGAAATCCGTGCGCAGGCTGTGGGGCACCCGCCTGAAGAAATTCCCGGGCCATGAAACCGTGAACGGGGTGCGGGTGGAGACGAAGCGGTGGATGGCGAGCGCGATCGAAGTGCAGAAGACGGGCGGGATACACCGCACCAAAATCTCCATCGAAGAAATCGACGACGAACCCGGCCCTGCCGTACGGGAGGCGGCGAGGCGCTGACGCGCCGGCGGTATGGCGGCGACCGTCGTGCTATTATCGTCCGTGCTTCTGGCGCTGATCGCGCTTTCCGCGTTTTTCAGTTCCGCCGAAACCGTCCTTTTTTCGCTCACGCCCGTGCAGCTGCAGCGCATTGCGCGCAGGAGGCCGGAAAAGGCGCGCGACCTTTCGGAGAAGCTCGAAGATCCGGCGAAGACGCTCTCGGCGATACTCGCCGGCAACACGCTCGTGAATTTCGCCATCGCCACCGTCGGCTACCGGCTCACCGCGGAATTCGCGCCGGAGGCGGCCGCCGGTCTGAGCGTGGCCGTGTTCACCGTGCTTCTGCTGCTGTTCGGCGAAATAGCTCCGAAGCAGTACGGCATGCGCCACGCAGAATCGCTCGCCCCGTCGTATTGCGCGATGCTGAACGTTTCGATGAAAATCCTGTCCCCGGCGTGCGCGCTCATGACGAAATGGTCGCGCGTGTTCAGGGATTTCCTCAAGCGCGAGCGCCGCGCGCTCTCGGATGACGATCTGCGCGCCGTGATGGACGCCGCCGCCGCCGGCGGCGTGCTCGACCGGGAGGAGGAATGGATGGTCGACGGCATACTCGACCTGCCGCACCTGCACGCGAGCGACGAAATGACGCCGCGCGTGGATCTCGAAGGCATAGACATGTGCGACCCGCCGGAAACGCGCCTTGCCGCAGCGCTCGCGTCGCGCCACCCGTTTCTTCCGGTATGGCGCAAGACGCCAGACTCCATCGAGCGCGTGCTGAACGTGGAGAAACTCCTGCTCGACCCGCGGCACAGTTTCGAAGACGCTCTCGAAGACGCGCTGTTCGTGCCGGAATACGCCACGCTCGACGACGTTCTCGTGACATTCCTGCGCAGCGGGCGGCGCATCGCCTGCGTGCTTGACGAATACGGCGGCACGGCCGGCGTGGTCACCCGCGGCGACATTCTCGAAGTCGTATCCGACCCCGTCAAAGGGGGCGAAGAAGAGATAGTCCCAGACGGCCCCGGCGCGTGGATCTGCAAAGGCACGGTGTCGCTTGAAACGATAGCGCGCGAACTGGATATCGAACTGGAGGCGGAAAACGCCGACCGGCTCAGCGGCTGGATGATGTCGGTCGCGGGGCGGCTTCCGCATCCGGGGCAGGAAGTGCGGGCGCAGGGCGCGCGCGCCACGGTTCTGCGCAGGAAAGGCCGGAGGATCGCCGCCGTCCGGCTGGAAAAACTCGAAGAATCGCCTGCGGACGCCGAAGCGGCCGAGGCGGAACTCATCGAAGAGGCCACGGACGATGCGCAGAATGCGCAGGAAGGAGATTCCGCGGAATGAGCGAAATTCTCCTTTTCGCCGGTATGGCGCTGTGTGCGTCCGCCTGCGCGTTCTGCGCCGGGGTGGAGACGGGGTTTCTCGGCGTGAGCAGGATGCGCGTGATGTCGCTCGCCCGCCAGGGCAGCGCGAAGGCCGCGCGTCTCGAGCGCATTCTCGCGCGCGTATCGAAGGCCGTCACGGTGCTTCTCGTGGGCAACAATCTCGCCGCCGTGTCGTTTTCCACGTTGAGCGCGTCCCTGAGTCTGGCGCTTTTCCCCGGCTCGCCGGCCGCGCAGACCGTCTGGGCGGCGTGCGCGGCCATGATAATGCTTTTCGGCTGCGAATATCTGCCGAAACTGCTGTTTTCGTCGCGGCCGCTGCGCAGGACGCTTGCCGTCGCGCCATGGTATGAAGCGCTTGAAAAAATCCTCGCCCCCGCCACGCTTGTGTTCGAGGCGCTCGTGAAGACCGTCTTCCCTGCGCGCGAATCGAAACGCCGCTCCGCGCTGTCGCGCGACAGCATCCGCACGATAGTGGCGGACGGCAGGAACGGCGCGGCGCTGAGCGGATTCGAGCGCAAACTGATCGACAGGGTCCTTACGCTGCAGACGCAGACTGCCGGCGATCTGATGCTGCCGCTTTCCAAGACCGATTCCGTGCGCGAAGACACGCCGCTCGCGGAATGCGCCGCGCTCGCCCGCCGCACCGGGCATGTCCATCTTCCGGTGTTTTCCGCGGACGGCGCCACGCTTGCGGGAACCATAGACGTGCGCGACGCCTTGCGAGGAAGCGGCGGTTCCGCGCGGCCGGGCGCGACCGCCGCTTCGTCGGGAATGTCCGCTCCGTTTTTCATCTCCGCCGGCACGCGGGCGGACGACATCCTGCCGCTTATGCGGCGGCGCCACACGCCGTTCGCCGCGGTGCGCGCGGAGGACGGCTCCGTCGCCGGGGTGATAACGGAAGAGACGGTTCTCTCCGCGCTCGTGTCCGGCGTGTAGGGGGAGACGGGGGATCTGCCATGGGAACGGGAAAAAAACCATCGGGAAGCGGCATGGATGCGGCTGTGCGCGAACGCAGCCGCGGCATAGACGTTCTGCGTGGGATCGCGGCCTTCTTTATAGCCGGGAGGCATCTCGCAATGTACCCCCGCGTCCCTGAATGCGAACTGATGGTCTGGTTCTGCGACATGTTTGTCATGGTGTTCGGAGCCGTCAGCGGCTTTTTGCTGCCGGACAGTCTTGCCAGAGCGGAGGGCGCGGCGGACTTCATGAAGAAAAAGGCTTTGCGCATAATTCCAGTGTATTTGTTCTGGGTTGCCGCGTTTATCGCATTGACTGCGGTTTTCGACATCTTTTTCGACGGCGGCGCCTTGAATCCCAAATTCGCGGATCCAAAGTTCTGGATATTCGCCATTCTCGATGGCGGCGGTTCCACCCACCTGTGGTATCTTGCCGAGCTTTTCTACTGTTCTTCGGCGGTCTGCGCAATATGGTTCGCATTCGGCCGCATGTCCAGAAGCCCGGTATCCTGGTGGATTGCGGCTTTGGTTCTGCTGCCTCCGTGCGCGATATGGCCGGAATGCGGGCACGGCCCGCTTTTACGCCTTCCGTGCGCCATGTCGCTTGGCGTGGCATTCCGTCTTTCCGCGGGAAAGCACGGTGCCGGGAGCGCCGGAGTCTGGGCGGCGGTTTCCGCCGTCGCGCTCGCATTCCACTTTTCCGCCGGATTCTTCAGTCCCCATCTTCCGCCGGCCATCCGCGATTTCATGGTTGCGGTTGCGCTTCTCGGGCTTGCAGTATCGCTGCGGAACCGCGGCGGAAAGTTCTTCGGCTGGCTCGGAGCGCGAAGCCTCGGCGTCTATGTGATACACCCCGTTTTTACGATAGGCGTAGGGTACCTGCTGAAAAAAACATCCGCGCCCCCCTACAGCCTTTCATTGAATGCCGCATACTGGGCGGCGGTCGCCGTTTGCTCCGTCGCCGCCGCGCATATCCTTTCGCGGTTCCGTGCCACGGCCTGGACTTGCGGCGTGAAAGCTCCGGGGCGGCGGCGGAAGGAGCAGGCTACTTCTGCGCGGTCTTGCCGATGATGTCGATCAGGCGCAGCACTTCGATGGAATCGTCAAGCGTGGCGGGGAAGTATTCCGCGGTGCGTATCGCCTTCCACACGGCTTCCCAGAAAGCCGCCCTGCCGCACTGCTTTTTCTCTTCCTCGTCGAGCGATACGGGGAATTCCACAAAGTCGAGATCCTCGCGCATGTCGTCCAGCGGGGGCGTGCGCACGCTGCAGCGCCGGCGCGGAAGGTCGCTTTCGGGGTTTATCGCGCGTATCAATCCTTCGGACGCGCCCGGCATCGCCGTGAAAATGCCCCTCGAGCCGGAAATCTCGAACGACGGGCCGTACGGGGGCACGGCCGCGCCGGACGCGACCACGTCCGCCGTAAGCTGGGTGCGCGTGCGCAGCACGATGTGCGCGTAGTCGGGGGCGTCGCCGAGCGATGCGATGTGCTTCAGCTCCGCCCACATCTTCACGGGCGGCATGCGCAGGAGCGCCATCGCCTGCAAAAGAATGTCGGGCAGCGCGTAGAACTGTATTCCGCCGCCGCATTTGCGCACGCTCTGCCAGTCGTCGCGCCGCAGATAGTCGCAACGGCGCACTTTTATATCGTAGATGTCGCCGAGCCGCTTGTCGTCGAGAACCTTGCGCGCAAGGTGGAAATCGCAGTCGAACGCGCCCGGATGCCGCACGATGAGCCTGTCGCGCGACAGGACGGCCTGGGCGCGCAGCCCGAGCGCCGCCTCCTGCGAAAGGGCCATCGGCGATTCAAGGAGCGTCCAGCGCCCCCGTTTGAGCGACGCCATGGCGTGTTCGACGTGATCCTGCGAGCGCGTGCAGATGTCTATCAGGTCGATGTCCGGGTCGTCGAGCATGTCTTCCACGCGTCTGTAGAGTTTCACGCCCGGACAGAGCGCCTCCACATGGTCGCGGCGGAATTTGAGCAGATCGCACACTGCGGTGATCTGGAATTTTCCCGGCATCGCGAGCAGTTCCGGTATGTGTTCGAATATGGCGGCGCGTCCGAGTCCGGCTATTCCCACCCGGATCGGCAGTTTGGAGTCCCGCTCCCTTTCAAAATCCATCTGATACCTCCGTAGGCCGCCGGAACGTCCGCATGCGGCGGTCTGTCTTCTATGCCGCGGACCGGTAGGGAGTTTACAACAAACAAACGAAACAGTCCAGCATTTGCCGCGTCATCCGGAAGGTGGAACTTCGATGGCGCGGCGGCGGGTTGAACGCGGGGCGGGGTTTTGGTACACTTGCCAAAACAATTTCTGGCGGCAAAAGGCCGCCGGAAACGATTACGGAGCATGAAATGAGCAGAAACAACATCTGGAAATGGCTTGTCCTCGCGGTCATAGCCGGGCTTTCCTTCTGGTTCTCATACCCCCTGAACGACCAGAAAAAAGAGGTCCCGAACCCCACTACCGGTTTGATGGAGACCAACACGGTCCCGGGCAAACTCCGTCTCGGACTCGACCTTGCCGGCGGCACGTCGTTCGTCTTGGGGCTTGATGTGGACGAATTGCGCGAATCCGTGCGTTCCGAAGTCACGAACTCGATGCGCAACGTCAGCGCCGACGTGCAGGAGGCCGAAATCGTAAAGCGGCTGAAAGACATCGAGCAGAACATCGACAACGACCATATCATACAGGTCATCCGCAGGCGCGTGGACGGCATGGGCGTGAACGAGCCTTTGATACAGTCCGTCGGCGCGGAAAAAGACCATCGCGTGGTCGTGCAGATTCCCGGCGCGGACAAGCATCAGAGCGACGAGGCCCGCAGGCTCCTCCAGTCCGCCGCAGTGCTTGAATTCCGTCTTCTCGCGCGCGACAACGACAGGCTGGCCGGCGAGTTTCTCGCCTCCCCCGACGCTCCCTTCGGCTACGTGAAGGCGGCGGGCGGCTACCAGCCGGCGAGCGATTTCGCCGTGAA
>CACYEO010000199.1 GCA_902773475.1 uncultured bacterium
CGCAAGAACATCCCCGTGCGACGGTGCAACGCCGGGCAGCCCCGCAGAGGCGATTTCCCCGCGCAGCCATTTATGGGTCAGCTCGTGGATTCTGCCCATCAACATTACAGCATCGTGTTTCATGGCGGCATATTATAGTTAGATGTCTAACTTTTGTCAAGGGGCAGACGTAATGGGTTAGCGGGTTGCGCGGCGTTGCCGGAAACGGCCGCCGCGCCGGGCGCGGGGAGCGGAGCCGCGGGCGGCGCGGACGCCAAAACCGCGTCCGCGCCGTTTTGATATACTCCCCCCATGCGCAACCGTATTGAATTGCCGTCCGTTTTCGACGACGCCGCAGCCGCAAAGGCGTGGCGCGACGCGAAACGCATTCTGCGCGGCATCCGCCCCGGCGGCGCCGTGGTTCTGGACGTCTCGAAAGTCGAAAAGGCGTCGGACGCGCTCGATGCGTTCGCGACGGTGTTTTTCTCGGTTGCGGCTTCGCACGGGCTGGATGCAAAGACTGTCGATCCGCACGGTTTCGCCTCCGCCGCGGAAAAACGGTCTGCAGAGAGAGGCTTCAAACCGCAGCCGCGCCGGCAGCCCCGCCTTTTCGAGCCGACCGGACGCGCGATGTACAACCTGTGCCGCTCGCTTGCGGACGCTTGCGGATTCCTCGGCGAAACCGTATCCCGCACGTTTGAAGTCCTGCGCCATCCATCGCGTTTCAGATTCCGGGACTTCATGGCGGCATTCGGGCAATGCGGGGCGGACGGTCTTCCGGTGGTCCTTTCAACAGGCTTCCTGCTGGGGCTGATCCTCGCTTTCGAGTCCGCCGCGGCGATGAAAATGTTCGGAGTGGAAATCTATTCCGCAGATCTTCTTTCCATAGCACTCTTCCGCGAGCTCGGCCCGCTCGTGACGGCCATCATGCTTGTGGGGCGGTCGGGTTCGGCCTTCGCGGCCGAAATCGCGGCAATGAAAGCGAACGAAGAGATCGACGCGCTCGTGACGATGCGGCTTCCGCCGGTCAGGTTTCTGGTACTGCCGCGCATAGCGGCCGCGACCGCCGTGATGCCGGCGCTCGCGGCGGGAGCGGAACTCGCTGGGCTTCTCGGCGGAGCGATAGTGCTCCTGGCGATGGACATTCCGCCGTCGATGTACTGGGAGCGCGTGGCGGACGCGGTATCGCCGGGCGATGTCGCACTAGGCCTTGCCAAGGCCGCGCTGTTCGGCCTGCTCGCCGGACTAGTGGGCTGCTGGTCGGGCCTGGCGGCCGAAAAGACGGCGGACGGCGTGGGCGGAGCCGCGACGCGCGCCGTGGTGGGCGGAATAACCGCGGCGGCCGTGGCGGACGGCGTTCTGGCCGCAATTTGCTGGCTTTACGGGATTTGACGCATGGCGGATCCGGAAAACATTGTCGAATGCGAAGACCTTTCCGCCGGATATCCCGGCAGGACGGTTCTTGAACACGTCTCGTTCAGCGTGAAGCGCGGCGAGATATTCGCGCTGCTCGGCGGATCGGGCTGCGGCAAATCCACGATCATGAAGCACATAGCAGGGTTGAATCCGCCCGTCGCGGGCCGCCTGCGCGTGTCGGGAATCGAAATGAACGCCGCGAACCGCGACAGGATACTCGCCGGCATCGGCGTGATGTTCCAGAGCGGCGCGCTTTTCGGTTCCATGACGCTTCTCGAAAACGTAATGCTGCCGCTGGAGGAGTTTTCGCCGCTTCCGCCGGAACTCCGCACGGCATGCGCGCTTGCGAAACTGGAACTCGTGGGGTTGCGCGAATTCGCCGGATTCCTGCCTTCCGCGATCTCAGGCGGAATGAAAAAACGCGCGGCCATCGCGCGCGCGATGGCGCTCGATCCCGGGCTGATTCTGCTTGACGAGCCGTCCGCCGGACTCGATCCGGTCACGAGCGCCGCGCTGGACGACCTGGTGCTGAAACTGCGCGAAGAGCGCGGAACCACGTTCATCATAGTGACGCACGAGCTTCCTTCGGTCTTCAAAATCGCCGACAGATGCGCGATTTTCGACCGCGACCGCCGCGGCATGGCGGCGTGCGGCGTTCCGGCGGAACTTCGCGAAAAACGGGACGACCCTTTCATCGAAGCGTATTTCAACAGGGGAGGTACCAATGGCAGGTGACGGAAAAACCAACTACGTGCGCATAGGCTTTTTCACGATTGCGGGGATTCTCGCGATCGCGGGGACGCTTCTGTACGTCGGCGCGAAAGGCGGCGGCGAGAACATCATCTACGCCGAAACGTACTGCGACGCTTCGGTCGCAGGCCTTTCGGAAGGATGCTCGGTGAACCTGCGCGGCGTGAAAGTCGGGACCGTCGCGCGCATTTCGTTCATCGGCGCGGAATACGCGGAAGACGCAAACCTCCCCAGGGAAGACGCGAAAAAAGTGTACATACTCCTTGCGCTGGATTCGACGCGCCTGAAGATGGGCGCGGCGGCGGATCTCGAAGCCGACGCGCTGTTGAGCATGCTCGTTTCGCGCGGCCTCCACGCCGAAGTCGCCCCGGCGGGACTGACCGGCGTTTCGCGCATAAACCTGGATTTCCCGCAGTTCCCGCCCGCGAAGAAACTCCCGGGCTGGACGCCGCGCCACACGTGCATCCCGCCGATTCCGTCCACGATACAGTCGCTTTCCGAATCCGCGACGGCGCTGCTGTACAGGCTGAACAAATCGGACATCGGACGGGCCCTTGACGACGCCACCGCCACTGCTGAATCGCTGCGTTCGGCCGCCGCGTCAGTGGATTCGATCCTTTCGGCGCACCGCGCGGAAATCGACGAATCGGTCGCAAACATCGCCGCGGCGACGGAATCGCTGAGGAAGTTTGCGGACGATCTCGCCGCAAAACCGTCGCAGCTGCTGTTCAGCAGCTACCCGGACCCGCTGCCGGAGACCGCTCCGCGGGACTGACGGTCTCCGCCTCGCCGCGCGCGTATCTGTCCACCACCATCGCGATGGCGCCGTCGCCGACCACGTTGCAGGCCGTGCCGAAACTGTCCATCGCCATGTAGAGCGCGATCATCAGCGCCTGCTCTTCCGCTCCGAATCCAAGTATCGACTGGAGTATGCCGAGAGACGCCATTATCGCGCCTCCGGGCACGCCGGGCGAAGCCACCGTGACAAGTCCCAGCATCATCACGAAGCCGGAAAACGCGGCAATGTCTACCGTGCCGCCTTTCATCATGACAAGCGCTATCGCGCAGCCAGTTATCTTCATGGCGCTTCCGGACATGTGGATCGTGGCCGTAAGCGGTATCACGAACCCGGCGGTTTCCTTGGATATCCCGTAATCGAGCGCGCACTTGTGCGAAACGGGAATCGTCGCGGCCGACGACGACGTGCCGAGCGCGGTGAAATACGCCGGCATCATGGCCGCGAGCGCCTTGAACGGATTCCTGCGCACGACCGCGCCTGCGGCGCAGAACTGCAGCAGTATCACCGCGATGTGCATCGCGAAGATTACCGCTATCACCTTGGCGAACGACACCAGCATGACCGCGACTTCGCCCGTCCAGGACATCTTCAGGAATATGCAGAATATGTACAGCGGCAGAAGCGGTATTATGGTTTTCCCGATCGCGGCCGTCACTATGTCGCGGAATTCGCACGCGGCGCGGCGGAGCGTGTCGCACCGGAGGGACGATATCCCGATTCCGGCGATGAACGAAAGCGCGAGCGCGGACATCACGTCGAAGAGCGGCGGCATCGCTATCGTGAAGAAAGGCGCAGGGGCGGGGTAGGGCGCGGCGGCGGCAGCGGCGCCGGCGGAGCCGTCCATGAACAGCGGGAACAGGAATTTGCCCACGCCGAGCGTGGCAAAGCCGCAAACCGCGGTGTCGATGTACGATATGGCCACCGTCATCGCGAGCAGCCTGCCCGCGCCGCGCTCCATTTCTGCGATGGAGGCCGTGACGAGCGCGGCGATTATCAGTGGAATCATGAACGAAAGATAGCCGGAGAACACCGAGCCGAACGTGGCGAAGACGCGCGCCGCCCATTCAGGCACCGCCGCGCATCCTTCGCCGCACGCGCCGAAGCAGCATCCTGCGCCGATTCCGAGTATTATCGCGGCCGCAATCCTGGGGAGCAGCCCGACAGTCTTCGATTTTTCCATTTTCGCGTCCATCCATCTGCGGGAAGATTCAGTTCCCGCCGCGCACCGCCCGCACGATGCGCGACAGATCCTCTTGCGAAAGCCCGGCTCCGCTGGGCAGGCACAGCCCGCGCGCGAACAGGTCTTCGGAAACCGCCCCGCCGAGGACCTCCGCCCCGGCGAACACCGGCTGGAGGTGCATCGGCTTCCACACCGGGCGCGTTTCCACGCCGTCCGCCGCGCAGCGTTCCGCCGCCGCGTCGCGCGCCGCCCTGTCGCGGAAAAGGAATACGGAAAGCCACCTCGTGGGTTCGCATCCGTCCTGCAGAGGGAAAGGTTCGAGGTCAGGCAGCGCTTCGCGGTACGCCGACCAGACGGCTTTCTTGCGGCGCACGATTTCGCCGAGCGCGGCAAGCTGCGCCACGCCGATCGCGGCGGGGATGTTCCCGAGGCGGTAGTTGTATCCAAGACGTGCGTGTTCGTACCACGCGGCGTTTTCGCGCGCCTGCTGCGAAAGCCAGCGCGCCCGGCGCACGATTTCCGGATCGCGCGAAAGGAGCGCCCCGCCGCCGCCGCAAGTTGCGATCTTGTTGCCGTTGAAGGAAAAGACGGCGATGTCGCCCGCGGAACCGGCGGGACGGCCTTTCCAGCGCGCGCCCACGGCCTCGGCGTCGTCAGCCACGTACTTCGCCCCGTACCGCGCGCAGAGAGCCTCGATGGAATCGCAGTCGCAGCACCTGCCGTAAAGCCCCGTCGCGATGACGCATTTCACGCGGCCCCGGGAAAGCGCCTTTTCAAGAAGCGGAATGGATATCAGCCCCGTTTCGGGATCGGAATCGACGAACACCGGCACCGCGCCGCGCCGCACGGCGGGGGCGATTGACGCGATGAACGTGAGGTCGCTGCATACAACGCGGTCGCCCGGGCCTATTCCCAGAATATCGGCCGCAAGGTCGAGAGCGGCGGTTCCGCTTGAAAGCGCGGCCGCGCCGACCCCGGAAAGCGCGGAAAGGCTGCGCTCGAATTCGTCCACGGAAGGCCCGCACGGGGCGATGTAGCCCGACTCGAGCGCGTCCAGGACCGACCGTCGCTCGCCGTCTCCGCACCATGGCGGAGACAGGAATATTCTACCGCCGCCTTCCGGCATCGGCAAGCCTCAGGAAGCTCCGGCGGAAGGGGTCACGGATGCGGCCGGTGCGCCGGGTATCGAACCTGCGGGCCCGATGGCGCATTTCACCTCCGCCTCGGCCGCGAGGCTGTCGCCTACGTAGCCTTTGAGCGCGAAATGCCCTATTATCGGGCGGCGCAGGCCTTTGGCCTTGATGGTCTCTATCTCGGCGGCGGACGGGACTTTCACGTTCGTCACGACCGTAACCATCTTGTCGCCGGGTCTTACGGGGAGTTTGAATTTCACGCTGTCTATGCGGGCGAGGAGGAAGGACGCCACGCCTTCGCCGAGGAGCTTGCGCGCAACGACCGCCGCGCCGGCGACCTGCGCCATGGACTCCACAAGCACAACCCCGGGAACCACGGGGAAGTCCGGGAAATGGCCCTTGAAGAAGTCGTTCTTTTCAAGAGTGTACGTATATTCCCCGACCGCGCCGGTTTCATCCGCGGAAAGGAGCCTGTCCACGAAAAGGAACGGCGGGCGGTGCGGCAGCAGTTCGATCCCCGGAGTGTTATATTCGACTTTGAAAACCGGATATTGCATTTGTTTTCCCTCCTGGCCGGCCCGTCTCAGCCGGCGTATGCCCTGAAGGACAATATGGCGTTGTGCCCGCCGAAGCCGAGCGACGACGACATCGCCGCGCGTATTTCGCGCTTGGCGGCGGTGTTCGGCGTATAGTCGAGATCGAGTTCGGGATCGGGGTTTTCGTAGTTGATCGTAGGCGGAATCACGCCCTCCTTGATCGCGAGGGCGGTGAACGCCGCTTCCGTGGCGCCGGCCGCGCCGAGCAGGTGCCCCGTCATGGATTTGGTGGAGGAGACCGCGAGTTTCCGGGCATGTTCGCCGAACACTTCCTTTATGGCCTTCGTCTCCATCGCGTCGTTCAAATGCGTGGACGTGCCGTGGGCGTTGATGTAGTCCACCTCTTCCGGCGCGATGCCGCCGTCGGCGAGGGCGAGCTTGAAAGCCTTGACCGCGCCGGCGCCGGAAGGATCGGGCGCCGTAATGTGGTAGGCGTCTGCGGTGGCGCCGTATCCGGCCAGCTCGGCGTATATCTTTTTCGCGCCGCGCGCCTTGGCGTGTTCCTCGGATTCAAGGATCAGCACGGCCGCGCCCTCGCTGAGCACGAACCCGTCGCGGTCGGCGTTGAACGGGCGCGACGCCTTTTCGGGGGTGTCGTTGAAGCCGGTGGAGAGGGCCTTCATCTTGCAGAAGCCGCCCATGCAGTATTCCTGGACCGTCGCTTCGGTGCCGCCGGCGATCACGACGTCGGCGCGCCCGGCGCGGATCATGTCAAGCGCGAAACCGAGAGCGTCGGTAGAGGACGCGCAGGCCGTCACAACGACCTGGCAGGGGCCTTTCGCGCCGAGCATCATGGAAACGTTGCCCGCGGCCTCGTTTGGGATCAGCTCCGGGATCATCAGCGGCGAAAGGAAGTGCGGACCTTTGTCGAAAAGCGTCTTGAAGCCGATTTCGTTAATGTCCATGCCGCCGATGCCGTTGCCGAAAAGCGTGGCCGTGCGGTCCATGTCGGGCTGCTGTCCGAAAGCGGCGTCCTCCCACGCCTCCTTGGCCGCGACGACCGCGTACTGGGTGAAAAGCGCCATCTTGCGCAGCGCCTTGGGCTCGACCTTGCCGGCGGCGTATTCCGCGAATCCCTTCACTTCGCCCGCGATATGCGCGGAGATGCGCGAAGAATCGAATTTCGTTATCGTCGCGATGCCGGATTTCCCGGCCTTCGCCGCGGCCCATGTTTCGTCGCGGGTAAGCCCTATCGGGGAGACCATGCCGATTCCGGTAATGAGTACTTTCTTTTTGCCCATCTTGTTCACCTCGTGGTTTTCATGCCGTAATATGGAAGCCGCCGCTCCGGCGCGGTCACCGCGCGCCGGCCCCGGGCCAGTCGAGTATCGTGCCGCCGAACGTAAGTCCCGCGCCGAAGCCGCAAAGCACTATGCGCATTCCGGGCTTCAGTTCGCCGGAGCGCACCGCCTGGTCGAGCGCCACCGGTATCGAAGCCGCAGACGTGTTTCCGGTGGTTTCGATATTCAGGAAGAACTTGGAAAGCGGCAGATCCATGCGGCGCGCCACGGCTTCGATTATGCGCCCGTTCGCCTGGTGCGCGAAAATCCTGTCGATCGACGCGGGATCGCTTCCCGCCGCCTCGCAGAGCCTGCGCGTGACGTCTTCAAGCGCCTTGATGGCGAAATTGTACACGTTGCGCCCCTTCATGACGAGAGGGGCGAAGGGGAGGGGCTTTCCGTCGGCTCCCGGGCGCGTGCCGCCTTCGCGGTAGATGAAATGCGCGCCCGAGCCGTCGGCGTGGAGGAACGATTTCCAAAGCGACTCTTCCGGGGAATGCTCGACCACCGCCGCGCCCGCCCCGTCGCCGAAGAGGATGCATGTCCCGCGGTCGCTCCAGTCCGTCACGCGCGAAAGCGTCTCCGCGCCGATGGCGAGCACGGGCCTTCCGGGATTCAGCGCCGCGAAGCCGCGCGCGGCCTCGAGCGCGTAGATGAACCCGGCGCACGCCGCCTGCAGGTCGAACGCGCCCGCGTTCCTGCATCCCAGTTCGTTCTGGACAAGGCACGCCGTGGACGGGAACGTCGCGTAATCCGGCGTGGACGTGGCCACCACCACCATCCCGACGTCTTCGGGCTTCACGCCGGCGGCTTCAAGCGCAAGGCGGGCGGCCGCGGCGGACATCGACGCGGTGGATTCCTCCGGCCCTGCGATATGGCGGGAGCGTATTCCGGTATGCGAAAAAATCCACTCGTCGCTAGTGTCGAGCGTCTTCGCGAGATCGTCGTTCGTGACGGTTTTCGCCGGCAGATAGCTGCCGGTTCCGGTTATTCTCGTGCCCATTTAAGGTATTCCTCTGAAAACGCGGCTGATTTTACCGAAATCCGGCCTGGCGCGCAACAGAAAAGTAGGCGCGTTCCGCACCGGGGGAGGGGCGGAGAAAATTCCGGCTTGATTCACGGAACGGACTCGGCTAAAATTGCCCGAGCCGAAAACAACGGAGGATACGATGGCTGCCGTTTCAAGCCTTTCCAAGCGCAACAGAAAAATCGATACGATCTGCACCGCCGCAGTGACGGCGACCGCCGCAGCGGTCTACTGCCTGACAATGTCGGACTGCGTATTCCCGGGCGAATCCGCAAGCCTTCTCGCGGGGAAACTCGGGCTGAGCCCGGCGGGGCTTCCCGCCCATCCGCTATGGAGCGGGCTCTCCGCGCTGCTGGCGTCTCTCACCGATTCCGTGAGGCTTTTCAATTTCGTGTCCGTCCTGTGCGGCGTCGCGTCGGCGTGGATGGTGTCCTCGCTCATGATATTCTACGTGCGCCGCTGCTGCGACGACGAAGCCGCCGCCGCGTACACGGGCGCCGTGGCGCGCACCGCCGGCGTGGCCGCGGGCCTCGCGTTCATCTTCTCTTCGCCGGTGTGGGAATCTTCGACGCACCTCGGCTACAGGATGTTCGACATCCTCTGCATCCTGTGCGTGTTCAAGATCGCGGCGTTCCTTGCGCGGCATCCGCGTTTCGCCGTGCAGCTTTCCGCCGCCGCCGGCGTTGCGACGGGCGCGGCGCTCGCCGAAACGCCCGCGACGCTGCCGATGGTTCCGCTGTTCCTGCTTGCAATCGCCGCGACCGCGCGCCGCAGCTCCGCGGACGATGAATCGCGCACCAAGACGCTTCCCTCGCTCTTCGCCTTCATCGTTTGCATGACCGCGGCGTTCGCGGCGATATTCTTCATTGTCGCGGCCGGATACGCCGGAACCGCCGAAGCGGCCGAGCAGGGCATCCATTCCACAGGCGCGGCGGCCGCGAAGATGGCGGTGGCCATGCGCAACGAAATGCAGGCGTGGATCCCCCAGAAAGGCTGGATGTGGCTGATGATTTTCGGGACGTTCCCGTTCGCCGCCTGCGCGTTTTCCTCCATGACCGCGTTCGGGGCGAACCGCCACAGGCCGAGCCAGCTGCTTTTCCACCTCGCCATGACGGGATGCGCGGTGCTGGCGGTGGCGCCGTCGGACTTTTCGGTCCGCCCGCTCGTGATCATGCGTTCGCTGGGGCGTCCGCCCGCCATGCTGTACGCCTGCCTCGCGGCGGTTTCGGGCTATCTGCTCGCATACTGGCTTCTCATCGCGCGCGGCCCCGAAAGGGAAGCGCCCGACGACGGGGAACCGTCGATGTTCCGCAAGTTCCCGCGCGCGCTCGCGATATGCGCCGGATCGGTCCTCGCGTTCGTCCTGTCGGTTTCCGCCGCGCTCGACGCCATATCGATTTCAAGCGACCGCGGCGCGTTCGCGGACAAGTGCGCCCAGACGCTCATCGACGCGATGGGGCGGCGCGAATGGCTTGTCACGCGCGGAGGGCATTTCGACGACCACATACGGCTCGTGGCGCGCATGCGCGGACGCCCCCTGCACATCGTAAGGCTGGACAAGACGAACGAAAAATCCTACCGCGACAGCCTCGCCGAAGAGGCGAAGGCCGCCGGACTGCCGGAAGCCGCGGTCAACGCCATCCCGGCGGGCGTGGCCGCATTCCTCTCCACCTGGCTCGAAAACGACCCCGACGCGGATTCGAAGATAGCGGTGTTCGACATACCGGACCTCTGGTACGAGTCGGGCGCGGGAACCGGATACAAACCCGTGCCGGACACCATATTCTTCGGAGGGCGCAAGGCGGCCGGGAACAGCGCCGCGAACGACAGGGAGGACGCCCTTGCGCGCAAGCAGCGGTTCCTCGAGGCGTGGAAGGATCTCGAACCGTATCTCCCTCCGGTGGAGACGGACGACGGCCAGACGGCGAAAACCTACAAGACGTACGAGGAATTCATGCGCGCCGACATGCGCAGGCACCTCGGCTTCGTCGCGAACAACACTGCGATATATCTCCAGGAAAACGGACTCGACGACGATGCGTTCGAAATGTTCACGCTCGTGAACAGGGAAATCGACCCGGACAACATCTCGGCGCTTTTCAATCTGTTTGAAATGTCGCTGCCCGCCTACAAATACCGCACGGACCGCCCGGGCGTCTCCAATCCCGCGATCCGCCGCAACGCGGAATACCGCAGGAAACTCGACGAATTCGTCGAAAAGGCCCGCACCGACGCGCGCATACGCTACGGGCTCTGGGCGCTTTCGAACACGTACGGCTACATAAACTCCGTGCCGGCGGCGCTCCAGCAGGGATACCGCTGGGCGCGCTCCGGGCAGCCGCGTTCGGCGATCGCCCAGATCCGCAAGGGCCTGCCCCTGCTGCCGCCCAAGCAGCAGGCCGAACTTTTCAACAGCATCGCGATGATCTACGCGGACATCGGCGACGTGGGCGGTTCCGAGGCCACATATCTCGGCGCGCTCGAAAAAGACGCCACTAACAGGCGCGCGCTGCGCGGACTGGCGCTTCTCTCCCTGAAAAAAGGCGACACGGACAAGGCGCTTGAATATCTCAGCCGCATAGAGCAGGACGAAGCGGCGGACAACAGCCTTGAATCGGTGTTCATCTGCCTTGCGAACAAGGATCTCGCCGGGGCGCGCGTGAAGCTGCAGCATCTCTCCGGCAAATACCCGGAAGATCCGCAGTTCCTCGGCCTCCTCTGCGGCGTGATAGTGCACCAGGCGTCCGAAGAGAAGGCGCTCGCCGCGGCAGGCGGGAAGGACGCCAAAGCCCACACGGAGACCGCGACGTCCTATCTCCGCGAGGCCGAAGAAGTCGTGCTTCCCAAACTCCGCGCCCTCGCCGAAAGGCCCCGGAACCCCGCGGTCTTCGAATACCGCTTCGCGCGCGGCATGGTGTTCGCGAACAAGGGCCGCGAGTTCATGAAACACGCGCGCGACGAATTCTTCCGCGCGTATGTCGCGCGGCGCCACGTGTACGGAATCGCCGACATAGTGCTGAATCTCGACCTGCTCCTGAACGATGCGGAGAATGCGGAATTCCACGCGCGGTTCGTGCTGGCCGGCAACAACCACCACCAGTTCGCGAACTACGTGCTCGGCTCGGTGGCCCTCCACAACGGAGACATCGCCACCGCCGAACCGTTCCTGCGCGAGGCGGCGGCGCAGCCGTCTAAACTGCCGCAGGCGTACAACGACCTTGCGGAGACCTGCCGCCGCGCCGGAAAGCTCAAAGACGCCGAAAAATTCGCCCGCGAGGCGATCGCGGCCGATCCGTCGCTCTACGTGGCCTACGAAACCCTCGCCTCGACGATTCTCGACGCGCACGGCGACGCGAAGGAGGCGAGGTCGCTCGCCGAAAAAGCGCGCCGCCTCTGCCGCGAAACGACGGGGCAGGACGACCCGCGCATGGGAATCACGCTCGTCCGCGCCCAGTTCGAATGCGGCGACTACACGCGCGCGCGCGGCGGCCTGCGGGAGGTGAAGTCGGCGGCGGCGGGCATGACCGCCTACGAACGCGAACAGCTTTTGAAACTAGAAGCCGCGATTCTCAAGAAAGCGAAACGCAAATGACGCGGCGCGCACGCGCAATCGGGATTCTCGCCGCAGCCGCCGCGCTTGCATGCGCGGCGGGCTGCGTGACGCATGGAAAACGCGCAAACCCCTCCGCGCCGGAACCCTGGCGCCTGCGCGTGGGGCCGTTCTTCGAATGGCACGACAGGCCGGACGGCGGCACGCTCCGCGCGGTGCGTCCGTTCTGGTCGCGCGAAACCGACCCGGCGATGCATACGGACGAGCAGGACTTCCTCTGGCCCGCCGCGGTGCGCCACATGCAGTCCGGGAACATGTGGTGGCGCGTGCTGAACGCATGGGGCGTCGCCAACGCCGCCGATCCCGAATACACGTTCTGGTTCTTCCCGCTGTGGCACCACGGACGCGACCGCAAGGGGGATTTCTCGTGCGGGCTCTTCCCCGTCTACGGGCGCGCGCCGCACATCCTTTTCATGGACAATGTGGAATATGCGCTGTTCCCGCTATATCTCGGCTACGACGTGAACGGCGTTTCCCGGCATTACGCGCTGTGGCCTGTCATATCCTGCGTCCCGGAGCGCGGATCCTTCGGATTCTGGCCGCTGGCGGGCAGGGCGCGGCAGCGCGAATCCACGCACTGGTACGCGCTTTGGCCGGTCGCGACATGGGCGCTGCACGATGCGGACCGGGACACGTCCGGCGAGGGCTGCTCCTGGATGTTCTGGCCCCTCTGCGGCGGCGTGTCGCGCGAGCGCGAAAGCCAGTGGATGTTCCTGCCGCCCCTGTTCGGATACACGGAAACTCCGTACGCGCGGCGCTGGAGGGCGCCCTGGCCGCTGTTCGAGCGCTTCAACGGCACGTACAAGGATTCCTGGATGTTCTGGCCGTTCTACACGTCGTCGGATCTTTACAAAATCGACGCGAAGCGCACGCTCGCGGACGCGGCGGAAAAACCCCGGCCGGAGCCGCAGTCCGAAACGCGCCACTATATCTGGTGGCTCGTGACGGACGAGACGACCCGCTCGGACAAATCGCGCACGGAATCGTTCAGGGTGTTTCCGTTCTGGACGTCCGAAAAAACCTACCGCAAGAATCCGGACGGCACCGAAACGGTCGCGTCTTCATACCGCAGGTTCTGGCCGTTCTGGTCGTCGGAGACGAAAAACGGAAAGAACGTCCAGCGCGCGCTCGAGCTCTGCCCGGTCCGCCATGCGCCCGGGATCGACCGCAACTGGGCGCCGTTCTGGACGTTGTGGGGCAAAGAGGAAACGCCGGACGGCGAAACCGTCCACACCTGGCTGTGGGGGCTGATAGAATACACCCTCGGCGGCGGTTGATCCGCGCGCGGCGCCCCGTCATCTGGCGAAGCGGCGCTCGAAATCGCGGTTGGTCACGAGTATCATTGTCGGAGCGCCGCCCGGGCTTGCATACGGCATGCGGCACGCCTGCAGTTCCGCCATGAGTTTTTCCGCCGACGCCTTGTCGAACCCCGGCAGCCGCCCGGCGCAGGCGCGCGCGCACGCACGCGCCGCGGTTTCCTCCTTCCACCTCTCGCCGCCGCGGCGCGCCGACCCTTCCGCAAGGTCGTCCGCTATCGCCGCGAGAATTTCCGCCGCCGCGTTTTCGCCGGCAAGCGGAACCGCCTCGACTTTCCATACGGAAGCGCCGAACTCTTCAAGCCTGAATCCAAGCGACTCCACGGCGTCGATGTTCGCGCGGATGCGCGCAAACGCCGCAGGCGGCATCTGCACCGTCAGCGGAACCAGGAGAGGCTGCGACAGCGCCGCGCCGTCCTTGCGGTTCGCGAGCCGTTCGTAGAGTATCCTTTCGCGCGCAGGCCGCGGCGAAACCGCGACAAGCCCGGACTCCGTCTCGAAAAGCAGATATCCGCTGCGCATCTGGGCAAGGAAAACCGCTTTCGGCGCGGGCGCCGCCTGCTGCGGCGGGGGAGGGGGAGGCGGCGAAGGCTGCGCAGGCGGAGAAGGCTGCGGCGACGGGGAAGGAACTGAAGCCGGAGCGCAGGCCGCGGTTTTTTCCCTCGACGGCCCGGTGGCGAACGGAACGGCGAACGGGGGCGGCGCTCCGCAGGCCGGCGCGGATGCGGCCGGCGCGGGCGCGGGCA
>CACYEO010000200.1 GCA_902773475.1 uncultured bacterium
AGAAGAAGACGTGTCCGGGTGTTTGAGCGGGAGTGCGCGGACTCCGGCCGCGCCGCAAATGACGCGGCGTCAGGGCTGCGGCGCGGGCGGAGCGGCGGCGCCGGCGTCCGCCGGCGCCGAGCCGGAAGCATCACCGCCGCCGTTTATCATGGAAGCCCTGGCCCGGGCGGCCGCGCGCTCGGCCTGCATCGCCCGCGACGTCTCGTATTCCTCGGGCGTCATCGTCGCGTCGAGTTCCGTCCTCTTGCGCTGCGCCCAGTCCTTCACGGCGCTTGCGCCCTGCCATTCCTCGCCGGACATGAACTTGAAAGCCTCCTTCGCCGCCTCGGCCGCCTGACCGCCCATGCCGGAAAGCGAAACAATCGCATCCGCCGCTATTTCAGGCTCAAGTCCGTGCAGCTGGTGGGAAAGGCTCTCTATGGCTTCCGGATCGTCCAAACTTCCAATGGCGGAGACGACGGCCTGCGCGATTTCATGCCCGTCCTCGTACTCCAGTATCAGCGATTCAAGATGCGAGGCCGCGTTGCGCGCAATCTCCGGATCTTCGTCCGAGACAGCCGCCGCAAGCTGCGGCAATGCGTCTTTACCCGACCATCCCAGAATCTCCACCGCTTTCGCGCGAGCCTCCGCGCTGGACGACTTCAACAGACGCGCGGCGAAACCGATCGCGGCTTTCGCGTTGCCGGAGTCGTATGCGGCAATCATGGCGCGCGCGGTTTCGCGCTCTTCGGCGGAAAGCGGCGCGAAGGGATCTTCGAAGTCGAGAAGCCTGATGCCCTGTTTCTCAAGCTCGGCGCGCTTCTTTTCAAGCTCGGCGTAATGCGGCGGCGCGACGGCAGGCTTTTTCCCGGCCGCCTTTGCGTCGCCGGCGAGCCTTTCCTGCATCGACCTTCTGCGCCCTTCCTTGACCTTCAGCTCTGAAGGTTTCCTCTTCTTGCGCCTTCCCGACTCGCGCGCCTGCCCGGCGTCTTCGGCGGCAGGATCGGAACCGCCGGCCTCCGGATTCGTACGCGTGGCGTACCACAAAAGCCCGATTCCGGCGCCCGCCATAAGAACCAGCAGCGCGATTACCGCAGTGAATTTCATTTCCGTTCCTCCTGTTCTTCTTCGCAATTTCGCGGCGGATAAGGCCGCAAGGCAAGCCAAAGCGCCGGTGCGAAAAGCGCGATGTCGCGCACGATCGCCTTGACGAGGCCGCGCGCGCCCGTGTCCGATTCGTCCACGCCGAAGCATCCGCATGAAATGTCCAGCCCGCGCGCAAGCGCCTGCACGAGCGCGATCAAGAACATCGCCAGAAGCACGCAGACCGCTGTCGCAGCCTCCCGCCGCCAAGGCGTGAACGCGAGAAACGCGCCCGCCACGAACTCCGCCGCCGGCATCACCGCGGCGAAAAAGCCCAGCACCCGCCCCGGCAGCATGTCGTAGCGCGAAACCACGACCGCGAACACCGCCGGATCCTGCAGCTTGTCCCACGATGAGTAGATGAAAAGCCCGCCGATCGCAAGCCGGAGGACGAGCGCGAGGACGTTCTGCGCTTTTTCAGGCATCCTCATCGTCATCCGTCTCCTCCGCATCGGGATATCCTGCAAGCGGCACGCGCTTTTCCCCTTCCACCCTGAAGTTGTTCAGAACGCCCAGCGCGATCGAGGCAAGGACGATCGCGGCGAAAACGGCGAAACTGAAAGAGGGCTTTTTCATTTTACCGCCTGCGCGGCCTCGCGCTTCTGCTTTTCAAGATTCCCGCATTTCTTGGCGAAATTTGCCGCCGAAAAGACAAATCTCTCGGGCGACATGAGCTGGATCGATCTGGCGCGGACGGATTCTTCGCCGTCGGAAGCGCAGTAGTAGTATATCGCGAAAGGCCAAGGCGCCTTGGCGCCGTGCGCGATGGCGAAATCGTAGGCTTCCTTGCACGGCTTCGGCCCGTGCTCTTCAAGAGGATGCACCTTGCCGCCCTTGCCTTTGAACCATGCGAAAATCGCGGGCGTCTCTTTCATCTTCGCGGAGACTTCGTCTTTCGCCTCGTTCAGCCTGGCGACGAAGCGGCTGCAGTAGATGCAGTCGTCGTTGCTCCACACGATCACGACGGGTACGTGCTCCTTCTTCGCCTTTTCGATAAGCTTCGCGAACGCATCCTCGCCGGGTCCGTTCTTGGCGGAGCGGTAGCCCCAGAACTTTCCAGTTCCCGCCTGCGGCTCGCCGGAAGTCTCTATCAGCGACTTGTCGATGTAGCCTTCCTTGAACGTCTTGACCGCGCCGGAAGCCGCGGCCGCGATCGAAGCGGCCGCGGCGAGCGCGAAGATTCCGCGTATGCGCAGCATCATTGCAAAGCCCTCCGCAGCGTCATTCGGCGTCCGCCCACTCCACGGGGGCGTCCGTGCATTTCACGTCGAACCTGTAGGACGCGTTGTATTTGCGCGTGACGGTCTTGTTGCCGGACTTCTCGCTGAACGAGACCGGGACGATGTAGAAGCCGGACGCCCACACGTCGCCGTCGAGAAGCCCGTTGTCCTCGAAGTTCATCAGGAGCACGCTGTAGAACTTCAGCCCGGCGAGCGTCTTCTGCTCTTTCGCGCCCTTCGCGTTCACGCCCTCGTACCAGAGGTCGAACGTGCCGGAAAGCTCGCCGGTCGCGCGCTTGAACGTAGGCTTCAGGTTCGCCGCGTTCACGCACGCCTCCCATGTATTGAGCTTCGACGCGTCTTTCGCGAGAACCTGCTTTTCGGCCGAAAGCGCGTTGCCGGCAAGCGTCAGCGCCTCGCCGGAAGGCTCCGCCGCGAATGCGTAGCCTTCGGGCAGGGTCTGCGAAAGCTCCTCCAGCGCCTCTTCGCCGTCGACGAGCTCCGCCGCGAGCGAGCTTTCGAGATACGCGCGCTGGAGATTGCACACGGTGTCGTACCATCCGCCTGCGGGATAGAGTTCGATCGAATAGCCGTCGTCGCCGTCCCATGTCGCCGCCGGATCGTCGTTCACCATCAGAACCGTCTCGTCCATCTCCATCGTCGCGACGGGCTTTCCGTCCCCGTCCGCCTTCAGCGCGATCCAGCCGCCCGCCGCAAAATACTGCTTGGGCGTGCAGGCGTACACGGGGAACATCAGAACCGCATCGCCGCCGGATTCCGCGAACGCCGCCGAAACGGATGACGCAGAATACTTGGTGCCGTCGGGGAACATTCCCGCGATCTTCGCCTTGCCGTTTTCGGCGAGCGTCAGGGTGATGTAGCCGTTGCCGCGCGGTTCGCCCTGCGCCGCATCGGGCGACACGAGCGCCATCGTGTAGTAGCCCGCGAATTTTCCCGCCGCCGCCTGCCATGCGGCGACCTTGGAGTTGTCGCGGCAGACGGAGCCTTCGTACCACACGTCTTCCTGGTAGCCGGAGCCGCTCGCGTCGGGCAGGACCGCCATGCGAATCTCGACTTCGGCTTGCGCGCTCCACTGCGCCTCATGGTCCTCGGGCAGGTCGCACACGGTCAGGAACATCGTGTTCGTCACGCTCGCGGCCGTCTTGCCGGAGCCGACCTTCTGCACCGAAACGAGTTCCGCCTCCATCGTCGGCGGATCGGATTCGTCGCCGGGCGTGCCGTAGGCGTCGGAATATCCGTCCGCGGAGAAGGTGTAGCTCTTGCCCGCTATGGAGACCTTCGCGGAAAGCTTGCCAGCCGCCGTCGCCGTGAACGTCACGGACGCAAGCTGCGGCAGCCTGTCCTCGGTGTCGTACGTGCGCG
>CACYEO010000201.1 GCA_902773475.1 uncultured bacterium
CCTTTTCTTTTCCTTTGCCTTCCTCAACCGATCCTTCTCTCGTTTCGACCTCTGTCTCCACCCCGACAGAACGCCTTTCCGGGGTGTTCCACTACATATTGCACTTTCCCAAAACCCCTTTTACGCCCATTGCGCACACCGCACAGAACATGGTACACTATTCGCGTCAACAAAAGGAGCATAATAAATGCCTGCAAAAACACGCGCCCCCGTCCGCAAAACAGCTCGCCTCGCCGACCGCCCCGGTCCGCGCCGCCCGATCCTCTCGGAGGACGTCATATCCTTCACAGAGTGCCGGAGCAAACTCGGCGAGTATATGGCGAAGACCCGCCGGACGCACCGGCCCATCATCGTCACGCAGAACGGCAAGCCCACGTCCGTGTTCGTGAGCATCATAGACTGGGAGGCCGCCTCGCCGTACGAAGACACGGAGACGCTTGAGATTCTCGATGACGTCCGCGCGGGGGAGGAGGAAATCGAGCGCGGGGAAGTGATTTCGCAGGAAGAATTTGAACGCGAGCTCCGGGCCGAAGGGAGACTGTAATGTCCTCGCAGATCGCCGTAATCTGGACAATGCGTGGACGGAGACGCTTCCGCGACAGACAAAACTGGATTGAGCAGGAAAGCTGCAGCCATGAGATAGCTCTTGCTTGGGGTGCGAGAATACTCGACGCCACTCGTCACCTTTCTGACTTCCCGGACTCCGGTCGTGTCGTCCCCGAGATTAACCGGGTAAACATACGCGAAGTTATCGTTGATGGTGAATATCGCGTCATCTACAAGGTGAGCCGTGCCTCGTGCGACATACTTTCCGTCCGCCGCGTCCGCGAGCGCATAACCTCCCTCCGCAGCCTGTAGACCTTCGGCCGCACCGGCACACACGCCGACCTGTTCTGAATGGCATGGCGCATGTCCCGCGCGATCGCAACATGGAACATCCGTGCAAGGCTCGTGTCACAATGGCCATTCAGACCACATATCTCCCGCCGCGCAAACCGTCCGCCGTTTAAAACACCTCCCCATAGGGTTGGCGCCGCGCAGTTTTCACTGATTGGAAACAACTTGTCTGAAACAACTTTTCATTTGGCGCGGGCCAACTGCCCGCGCACCTTTTCATGTTGTCTTTACCGGTTGTATCTGTTGTCCCCAAATCAATTCCCCGATCCCGACGACCGCGGCGGCGGGCCGTATTTGTTCTCGCCGGGATTCCCCTTGAATGCGGATATGACGAGCAGGAACGCCGCGTAAAGCAACAAGGCCGCGAGCGAAATCCACATCAGGACCACTGCGGTCTTGCTGCGCAGGACGGATGCGTTCACGATCTCGACGGCGCAGAAACCGGAAAGCGCGAAGGACGCTCCGTAGTACCAGCCGCTTTTGCCGATGTCGTGCAGACGGCGCACCCATGCCGTGCTGAGCGGAATGCAAAACGCTATTCTGACAAGACCCGCGGCCAGCGCGCCGCCCGGCGCGGGGATGGCCATGCCCGCCGCTTCTGCGGCGGCGCTTGCCAATCCCGCGACCAGGAAGAACCACCAGAACTCGCTGCGGGAAGCCCTGCCCGAGGTTGTGAAGTATTTCTTGAAACACGCGCTTATTGCGTTGACCATTTTCTTTTCCTTTGCATTTTGACTTTGGTTTGGGTTTTGCGGAAAACAAGCGGATGCGATTCCGCCATTTCCGGCTTATATTGCGCGAAAGCGCGGAAATCTTACGCGCATCGAGCAAAAAAACACGCAATTCCCGGACGGAGAATCCGCCGGGGCCGGGAATTTGGTAAAATTGGCGCATGCATACGTACGTACCGGACAATGGATGCGGCGGCGGCGCGGCGCCGGAAACTTCCACCACGCTTCTCAGGAACATGGCGGAAGACCCTCCCCATGCGCGGTGGACCGAGTTCGCCAGAAGATACCGCCCCATGATGGAAGCGTACATGGCCGCGCGCTTTCCCGGCGTGGATGCCGACGATGCGATACAGGAGACGCTCATATCGCTCGTGAAGGCAATGCCGCGCTACAGGTATTCGCCGAACGAGACCGGGCATTTCCGCAACTACCTGACCGGCATACTCCGCCACAAGGCGCTGCAAATGATCGAAGAATCCCGCAAAACCGCAGCGCGCGGCGGGCTGCCCTGCGAAGCGGCGGCGGCGCGGGACGGCGACGACGACGCCGAACGCGATCTCTGGCGGCAGTCCGTCATGGAGACCGCACTTTCGCAGATCCTGTCGGACGACGCGATACAGGAAAGGACGAAAGAGGCGTTCAGGAGGACCGCCTTGGACGGCGAGCCGCCGGAATCCGTCGCCGCGTCGCTCGGCGTGACGCGAAACGCGGTCGACCAGATGAAGAGCCGCGTCATGGCGAAGCTGAAAAAACTCGCCGGCGATCTGGAAGCCGCCGCGCTGCCGGAGCCTCGCGATGGACACTGAAGAGATCGAACGGTTCGTGGAATCGCATCCGCCGGTTCCGGCACCATGGAGCCTGTCCCCAGGCGCTACGCTCGGCGGCGTGTGGCGCATAGCGGCGCCGATAGGGCGCGGAGGATCTTCGGAAGTCTACAGGGCGGTCCACAGGGAACTTCGCACGGAAGCCGCCGCGAAACTGCTTCTGCCGGACGCCGGCGATGCCGCAAAAGCGCGCTTCGTCCGCGAGATACGTTTTCTGGCGGAAAATACGCATCCCGCGTTCCCCCGCTTTCTCGGCACGGGCGAGACCGGCGGAAGGCCGTACATGCTCATGGAGCTTCTCGAACCATGCGACCCGCCTTCGACCGATGCCGGGGTCGCGGAGCTTGTCACGGCCGTCGCGCGCGGCTTGCGCGTGCTGCACTCGAAAGGCCTCGCGCACCGCGACATCAAACCGCGCAACATAATGCGGCGCGGCGACGGATCGCCCGTCATAATAGACTTCGGCCTCGCCAGAGAATTCCGCAATGCGTCGTCCGCGCCGGACGCCGCTTCAATATCGGTGGTTGACGGGCGGCTGGCCGGGCTTGGCACGCCGCGCTATTCCGCCCCGGAGCAGTTCTCCTTGGGGGATGTATCGCCCGCGTGCGACATACACGCGCTAGGCGTTCTCGCGAACGACTGCTTCAAGGGGAAGCCGCCGCGCGCGTGGACGCGGATAATACGTCGGGCGGCGAGTTCCATACCGGAGCAGAGATACCCGGACGCGGAATCCTTCATCAAGGCCGTAAAGCGCCGCCATCTGCCGCGGACGGCCGCGGCATGCATCGCGGCCGCGTTTGCGGCTGCCGCTGCGGCGGCATTCTTCAGGGAATCCGCGCCGGGCGCCGCACCGGTGCCGTCCGGCGCGCCGCCTGCCGCGGCGGCGCAGGCGCCGGATTCCCAGCCGCCGGATGCCGCGGCGGGAATCCTCGAACTGGCAAAAGAGCGCGAAGAAGAAGCGCGCATAATGGACATGTACTGACCATGGACGTAAAAATCCACGAATCATGGAAACGCGAACTCGGCGAAGAGTTCGAAAGCGGGTATTTCAGGTCGCTTGCGGAATTCGTCAGGAATGCGTACCGCAGCGGCGTATGCTATCCGCCTGGCGCGCTCATATTCGAAGCGTTCAACCGCACTCCGTTCGACAAGGTGAAGGCCGTTATCATAGGACAAGACCCCTACCACGGGCCGAGGCAGGCGCACGGGCTTTGCTTTTCCGTGATGCGCCCCACGCCTCCGCCTCCTTCGCTCCTGAACATCTACACGGAACTGGAGCAGGAATACGGCGTGAAAATCGACAGGACTTCCGGCGATCTGTCGGCATGGGCCGACCAGGGAGTGCTGCTTCTAAACAGCACACTGACCGTTGCGGAACACGCGCCGATGTCGCACCACGGGCGCGGCTGGGAACGTTTCACCGACGCCGTGGTGTCGGCGCTGAACTTGCGCAGGGATCATCTGGTGTTCATGCTCTGGGGGGCGCCGGCGGGGCGCAAGGGCGCGTCGATAGACAAGACGCGGCACCTCGTCCTCGCCGCGCCGCATCCGTCGCCGCTCTCCGCATACCGGGGATTCTTCGGATGCGGGCATTTCACGGCGGCGAACGAATACCTCGCGGCGCACGGCAAGGAACCGGTCGACTGGCTTGCAATCGGCGGAAACAAAAAGAGGAGCAGATGATGGAAAAGAACAGGATAGTCTTTCTTGACTGGATGAGAGCCGCGGCCTGCCTGATGGTGATGGCGATACATTCGGCCGAACCGTTCTATCTGGGCGGCGAACCGCCGGACGTTACGCATATCGAAAGCAGCGGGGGCATGGCCTGGATTACGGCCGTGGAGTGCATCTGCAGGCCGTGCGTTCCGCTCTTCGCCATGGCATCGGCCTATCTTCTGTTCCCGGTGACGCAGCCGACCGGCGCGTTTTTCCGGCGGCGGCTCGCCAGAGTGGCGGTTCCGTTCGCGATATGGGCTGCGGCATACGTCGCCGTCCTCGGCGACGGAAGCGGGTCGTGGGGGAAACTTCTCTTCAACTTCCCCGACGAAGGGGGCCACCTGTGGTTCGTTCCTATGCTTTTCGGAATGTATCTGCTGATGCCGCTTCTTTCGCCGTGGGCCGAGAAGGCAAGCGAGCGCGAACTCAAAGGATGGATAATGCTCTGGTTCGCGACGACGCTGTTTCCGTTCCTGCGCCAGGCGTGGGGCCGTCTCTTCGGCGAGCCGTCTTTCGGAGCGGTTCCGTATCTTTTCGGGGAATGCCCGTGGAACGGTTTCGGAGCGTTCCACTATGTCAGCGGATTCATGGGCTACATGCTGCTCGGCCTGTGGTTCCGCCGGTTCGCAAAGGAGCGGAGCCTGGCGCAGACGCTGCTGACCGCCGTCCCGCTGTGGATCGCAGGCGCGGCCGTCACGGGAATTCCGTTCTACAGCGTCCCGGGCGCCTATCCGTTCGACGCGCCGTACGCCGCCGCGGTCGGGATGGAAACGAGCATCGAATACTGCTCGCCCGGCGTGGCGCTTTCAACCGTTGCGGCGTTCATGATCTTCAGGAAACTGGACTTCGGCGGCGCGTTCTACAAGAAGGTCGTCCGGCCGGTGTCGGAAGCGTCGTACGGAATGTACCTGATGCACATGTTCATACTGACGCCGGTATTCGGGAAACTGTGTCCGCACCTGCCGGTTCCGCTCACAATCGCCGCGACCGCCGCCGCCACGTTTGTCTGCTCCGCACTCGCGTCGATCCTACTGCGCCGCATTCCGTTCGCCGGGAAGTGGATCGCCGGATGAGAGACGCATCTGCGGTTTCCCCTCCGGCTGGCCGCAAACCGCTCTCTCGTCTGGCGTCTATCGTCTCTCGTCCCTAGGAATCTAGAATTCTAGAATCCTAGATTCCTAGAATTCCAGACCGTATCCCCGACCCAAACACCCAATAACCCAAACACCCAAACACTCAAAAACTCAAACACTTCTTCTATACACCCGCCGGATCAGACGAAGCCTTCGAGACCGGAAAAGTCGAGAGTGGCGAAATAATCGTCCATCGTCTCGGCGCGGCGGATCTGCACCACCGAACCGTCCGGACGCAGCAGAAGCTCCGCGCTGCGGAGCTTGCCGTTGTAGTTGAAGCCCATCGCATGGCCGTGCGCGCCGGCGTCGCAAATCACCACAAGGTCGCCCGGTGCGAGCGGCGGGAGCTTGCGCGCGATCGCGAACTTGTCGTTGTTTTCGCAGAGCGAGCCGGTCACGTCGTACGTCTCCGAGGCCGGGACGTCTTTCTTCGCGGGAACGACGATTTCGTGATACGCGCCGTACAGGGCGGGGCGCATCAAATCGGCCATTGTAGCGTCGAGTCCGGCGTATTTGCGGTAGGTGTCTTTTATATGCCTCACGCGCGAGACGAGATAGCCGTAAGGCCCGGTCACCATGCGCCCGCATTCCAGATACAGGGCCACCGGCGGGTGCCCGGCGAAATGCTTTTCATATTCGGCCTTCGCGCCGGCCGAGACGCGTTCCATGTCAACCGGCCGCTGGCCGGGTTTGTAGGGGATTCCGATTCCGCCGCCGATGTTGCAGAACTCGAACGTGATGCCGGCGGCCGCCTCTATCTCCCGCGCGAGCCCGAAAAGCATCGCGCATGTTTCGATGAAATACTCCGGGTTCAATTCGTTCGAAGCGACCATCGTGTGGATGCCGAAGCGTTTCGCGCCCTTCGCCTTCAGCATCTTGTAGCCTTCGAAAATCTGGTCGCGGGTGAAGCCGTATTTGGCCTCTTCCGGCTTGCCGATTATCGCGTTGCCCTCCTTCAGGGGCCCGGGGTTGAAACGGCAGCAGACGAGTTCGGGGATGCCGCAGACCTTTTCAAGGAACGGTATGTGCGATATGTCGTCGAGATTGACGACCGCGCCGAGGGCGCGCGCCTTCGCGAATTCCTCCGCAGGCGTGTCGTTCGACGTGAACATTATCCGCTCGCCCGTCACGCCGCACCTTTCCGAAATGACGAGTTCCGGCAGGCTGGAGCAGTCGCACCCGAAGCCGTACTCCGAAAGTATCTTCACGAGATACGGATTGGGCGCGGCTTTCACCGCGAAATACTCGCGGAACCCCGGATTCCACGCGAACGCGGCGCGCAGGCGCTCCGCGTTCGCGCGTATCGCGGCTTCGTCGTAGATATGAAACGGCGTGGGGTGCGCCGAGGCGATTTCCTCGAGCTTTTCCGCCGTGAAGGGCAGTTTTCTCACGATTGCAGATTCCGTTTGCGGATGTCAGGCCTTGTAGTATTCTTCCCAGCCCTTGCGTGGCGCAGGTCCGGCCAGAAGCATGTTCGCCTCTTCGTCGCCGATCGCCCTGCCGGCCGCGGGGTCGAACTTGAAGCCGCGTCCGAGCCTCTGCGCGATGACGCCAAGGCAGAACACTTCGCAGAGCGGAGCGCCCACCTTGAAGGGGCTTCTGGCTTCGGCATCGCCCTTCGCGGCGAGGAGGAAGTTCCTGTAGTGGTCGACTCTCGACTTCGCGAACGCCGGGAGTTTTTCCTTGCCGCCGCCGACGCGCTTGAGAGTGGAGGAGTGCGAAAGCCCCTGCCAGATCGTTCCGTCGGCCTGGTAGATTTCCTTGCCGGGCTTGAGCTTCGGGTCGATAAGCCCGTCGTTCGCGGTCGAGGCCGGGAAAAGCCCCTTGTTGTCCACGAAGCGGAAG
>CACYEO010000202.1 GCA_902773475.1 uncultured bacterium
GGAGGCGCGCAATCCCGATGCGTACGCGAAAGCGTTGCAGATATGCCGCAAGTTCGACAGAAAACCGCGCGTGAAAGAACCTCCGAAAGATGCGAACGGCAAAAAACGTCCGCGCTTCCCGAGGATGAAGTTCGGCGGCGAAATCGTTTCCGGCGGCGCGGTCCCGCGCCCGCACCCGCTGCTGCGCGACGCAAAGGCGAACGATCCTTCCCGCTGGGACGCATTTTCCGACGAGACCCCGTGCGGGCTTACGACGGTGTCTGCGGACGAAGACAAGGCGCCGTCGGTGGAATTGCGCCTGCCGCGTCCGGTGGAACTGCGCGGCGCGGTCGTCTGCGCGAAAGATCCGAAAGACGCGCTGCTCGCCGCTCCGTTCCGCCTGCTTGCAAGCGAAGACGGAAAAGACTGGCGGCTCCTTTACGAAGAAAAAGAAGGCGCCGCGCCGAAAGAGAGGATGGAAATAGATCTGCGGGGCGATCGCATGAGAACCCGCCTGCTGCGTGCCGAACGCGCGGCAGGCGTCACGAACGCTCCGTTCGCGCTTTCGAAAATGGTGATATATGGAAAGAAGACGAATTGACCGCCCGCAGCCCGAGGATCTGCCTTTAGACGTCCTTTTCGAAGACCGGGATATCATAGCGGTGGACAAACCCGCCGGAATGGCGGTGCATCCGTCCCCCGGATATGAAAGCGGAACCGTCGTGAATGCGCTTCTCGCGGCATGCCCGTCGATTCGCGGCGTGGGAAGCGAGGAACGCCCCGGCATCGTGCACAGGCTCGACATTGGAACGAGCGGGGTGCTGCTTGCGGCCAAGACCGCGCGCGCGTACCATGCTTTTCGCGAGATGTTTTCGGACAAGCGCGGGGTCGTCAAAAAATATCTTGCGGTCATCCACGGGGCGCCGCACGCGAAAACCGGTACGCTGGAGACTTTGATAGGGCGCAAGCCATGGGATCCGCGGAGGATGGCGGTGGACGTTCCGGACGGGAAGCCCGCAATCACGCATTGGCGCGTGCTTGCGAGGCATGGCGGGATTTCCCTTGCGGAATTCACGATAGAAACGGGCCGCACGCACCAGATACGCGTCCACGCCGCGCATCTGGGATGCCCCGTGGCCGGAGATCCGCTCTACGGGGCGAAAGAAAAAGACGCGCGCATGAGACCCCGCCCGGAAAGACCCCTTCTCCACGCCGCCGTGCTTGGATTCCGCCATCCGTTCACCGGCGGCAGGATCGAAATCTCCGCCCCTCCCCCGCCGGATATCGTCTACGCCGGCTGACGGACGGGTGCGGCGCCGCGCCGCGAACCGTTGCAATGGCGCGGCGGCGTTTGATAGACTTTCAGCCGTGAAAGCAATACTTTTCCATGCGAACGGAGACAAGCCGCGCGCCGTGGACGCGGTGCGGGAACTGTCTATGCACGCCGCGCGCGCGGGGCTGTCGGTGCTGCCGCCGGATTCCCCTGCGCGGCCGGACTTCGTCATAGCCGTGGGCGGCGACGGAACGATGCTGTCCGCAGTCCACAGACATCCGGGCGTGCCGCTGCTCGGCTTGAATCTCGGTTCGCTCGGTTTTCTCGCGGGAGTCGAGGAGCCGAGTTTCGCCGCCGCGCTCGACGACCTCGCCGCCGGACGGTTCAAAATCGCCGAGCGCACCGCGCTCAAGTCGAAAGTCGTCCGCGCATCGGGCGGTGAAATCCCGCTGCCGGACGCGCTGAACGATGTCGTGGTGTCGCGTTCCGCCGCCGGACACGCCGCATGTCTCGAACTCCGCGCGGACGGAGTCAAGGTTTCGTCGTTTCTCGCGGACGGCCTTATCGTAGCCACGCCTACCGGCTCTACGGCATATTCGCTTGCTGCGGGCGGTCCGATTCTCATGCCGGATTCCGCCGCCTTCGCCGTCACGCCGGCGTGTCCGCACGCGCTCGCGTCGCGTCCGCTCGTCCTTCCGGATTCGGCCGTGCTTTCGGTCTCTCCCGCACCGAAAGGGCCGGACGCCCCCGTCCCTCCCCTTTCCGCTTCTGCGGACGGTACGGATCCTGTCCCCGTGGAGCCTGAAGACAAGGTCGAGATATCGAAATCCGGCGTGCGCATTCCTCTTGTCGAACTCGAAGGATACAATGCGTATGAAGTCCTGAGCCGCAAACTCGGCTGGGCCGGCGGATTCCGGCGGAGCGTCCCCGATGGAAGAAATTGAGAACGCGATAGGCTACAAGTTCAAGGATCCTGTTCTTCTGGAAACGGCGCTTACCGCGCCGGCCTACAGAATGGATCATCCTTCCGCCCGCGACAACCAGCGGCTTGAATTCCTCGGCGACGCCGTGTTCGGGCTTCTGTGCGCGGAGGCGTTCTACCGCGACCACGCCGAGGAAGACGAAGGCGGCATGACGGTGCGCAGGACGCATTTCGCGAGCGGCCGCGCGCTTGCAACCGCCGCCGAGAGCATAGGGCTTTCTTCGCATCTCAGGCTCAACAAGGCGGGCAAGCTTCCCAAGCCGGGCGGCAAGGCGGCGGCGGACGCGATGGAAGCGCTTCTCGGCGCGGTGTGGATAGACGGCGGGGTCGATGCCGCGCGGGCGGTCTTTGCGAGGCTCTGGCCCGATGCTTCGGCGCCTTTCGATCCCTGGGCGGACAATCCCAAAGGCCGGCTTCAGCTGTACACGCAAAGCCGCAAGCCGCCGACTGTGCCGGAATACACGGTCATGTCCGTGTCCGGGCCGATGCATGCGCCGTCGTGGAAAGTGCGCGCTTCCGTGCCCGGCATCGGCGAAGCGGTTTGCGAAGGACCCACTAAACACGCCGCTGAAGCGGCGGCCGCGGCGGAAATCCTGCGAATCGCCGGCATCAAATGAAAAATTTGCTGTCAGATTGGATGATTCCCGCCCCCTTCACGCTTATGACGGCAATGAAGCCGTGACAAAAAAAAGAAAGGATAACGACATGAACTTCAAGAAAACAGCCATTGCAGTCTGCGCAGTGTGCGTGGCGCTTCCAATGTTCGCGAGACACCGCCACCACGGCGGAGGGCTTTATCTCGCCGGCGGCATTCTGAACGCGGCTGCGGCGACGGCGAACATAGTCAACAGTTCAATCTACGGACCGCGCACGGTGTACGTGAATCCGCCGGTTGTCGCTTCGCCCGTAGTGACGGCTCCCGTCGTGACAACTCCGGTCGTTGAAACGTATTACAGCACGTATCCTTATACATCGACCTATTGGTACGGCGGATACTACGGCGGGTGCAGATCCCGCTTCCTTCCTCCGCCTCCTCCCCCGCGTCCTCACTTCGGCGGGTTCAGGGGCGGGTTCCGCGGCGGATTCCGCGGCGGACATCACGGCGGATTCCGCGGCGGGCGCCACAGACGCTGACAGACGGATCGATATGGATGTTTGAAGAGGCGGCGCTTGCATCAGCCTATGATTGCAAGCGTCGCTCCTTTTTGCACCGCGGAGCCGTGCACTGCCGTAAACTTCAGTATCTTTCCGGAGCACGGCGCCTTGATCGTGTTGAAAAGCTTCATCGCTTCCACGATGCAGACGGGGTCGCCGGCTTTCACAGTGTCGCCTTCCTTGGCGACTTCGGGTTTTCCGGGTCCTGCGCTGCGGTAGAATGTGCCGTTGAGCGGCGCTGTCACCGGCGTTCCGGCGGGAAGCGTTCCGCCTGCGTCCTGCGAAGCGGCTTTTTCCGTTTCCGCCGCGGCGGATGAAGGCGCGGGAACGGGTGCGGCGGGCAGGGCCGCGGCGTTCGCCGGGATTTCGCCGCCGAGCGACGCGCGGACCAGTCCGGCAAGCGCGCGTCCGAGATCCGCAAAAGCTTTTTCGGCGGGATCCGCAGCGGGCTTTTCCGCAGGTGCGGACGCCGACTGCGCTTCTTCCGCGTCTGCAGGTATTGGATCGCGTTCGCCTTCCGGTTTTGCGCGCCACTTGAAGTAGCCGAGCGCGACTTCGGGGAACATGCAGTATGAAATGATGTCTTCTTCCGCCTTGATAAGCGAAGGATCGAGTTCCTTGGCCGCGGCGGCGAGCCCGGGCTTGAGCAGATCGGCCGGGCGGCAGTCTATCGGTTTGATTTCCTTCCCGACGAGTTTTTTGCGGAGTTTCGCGTCGATGGGCGCCGGCGTGCGGCCGTAGTATCCTGCGGCGTACAGGCGCGTTTCCTGCGGCACCACGCCGTAGCGCTCTCCGGAAAGGACGTTCATCACGGACTGCACGCCGACGATTTGCGAGGTGGGCGTGACGAGCGGCGGATAGCCGAGGTCCTTGCGCACGCGGGGCAGTTCTTCGAGAACTTCGTCCAGCCTGTCCAGCGCGTCCTGCTGGGCGAGCTGCGAGCGCAGGTTGGAAATCATTCCGCCGGGGATGTTGTGGACGAGCACGCCGGCGTCGACAGGCTCCACCTTGCGCGAAGACGCGGGCTGGCGTTTCGACTTGAGTTCGCGGAAATACGCGTTTTCCTTCCCGACGGCTTTGAGGTCGAGATCCGTGGCGTACCCTTCGGATTCGAGTATCGCGAGCATCGATTCGGCCGGCGGCTGCGACGAGAAGGAGGAAAGGGTCGATACCGCGGTGTCTATGCATCCGGCTCCGGCTTCGACTGCGGCGAGATACATCGCCGCGGCCATTCCGGACGTGGCGTGCGAATGCACCTGGACAGGCATTTCCGGAAGGGCCGCGCATATCGCGGATACGAGCGCGCGCGCCGCGCCGGGCGTGAGTATGCCGGCCATGTCCTTTATGCAGATGGAATCCGCCCCGAGCGATGCCAGATCGCGCGCGAGCTTCACGTATTTTTCGACCGTGTGGACGGGCGAGACGGTGTAGGAGATCGTTCCCTGGGCGTGCGCGCCGTATTTCTTCACGGCCTTCATCGCGGTTTCAAGGTTGCGCGGATCGTTGAGCGCGTCGAACACTCGGAATATGTCCATGCCGTTTTCGCAGGCGAGCGCCACGCAGCGGTCCACCACGTCGTCCGGATAATGCTTGTAGCCGAGCGCGTTCTGTCCGCGCAGGAGCATCTGCAGCGGGGTCTTGCGGCAGACTTCCTTTATGCGGCGCAGGCGCTCCCACGGGTTTTCCCTCAGAAACCTCAGACATACGTCGAAGGTGGCGCCGCCCCAGCATTCGAGGGAGTAGTATCCGGCGCCGTCCACGGTTTCCGCGATGGCGAGAATGTCATCCGTCCTCATGCGCGTCGCCCACAGCGACTGGTGCGCGTCGCGCAGCGAAGTGTCCGTAAAGCGGATCTTGCGCGCAGAGTCTTTTTTTCTGTCCATTTCGTCGTCCTTTCGGGGATTTTACGGTTTATGCTGTTTTCAGACGTTGAAGAGGAATTCCATGACGTCGCCGTCCTGCGGCTCGTATTCCTTGCCTTCGCTGCGGAGCGCGCCGGAGGCGCGCGCCCCCGCCACGCCGCCGTCTTTCACGTAATCGGCGTAGGAGATCACTTCGGCGCGGATGAAGCCGCGCTCGAAATCGGTGTGTATCACGCCGGCGCAGCGCGGCGCCTTCCAGCCGCGGCGGAAGGTCCAGGCGCGCACTTCTTTCGGTCCGGCGGTGAAATAGCTGGCGAGTCCGAGCGTGGAGTATGCAAGGCGGATCACGCGGTCGAGCCCGGACGATTCAAGTCCGTAGGAGGCGAGGAATTCCTTGCGCTCTTCGTCCGTGAGACCTGCGAGATCGGCTTCGACCTTCGCGGAAATCGTGCAAAGTTCGCAGCCTTGCGACGCCGCGTATTCGCGGAGCGCGGCGACGTGCGGATTGTGTTCGCCTTTGATGTCGTCCTCGTCCACGTTCGCGCAGTAGATGACCGGCTTTTCGGTCAGGAAGTTCAGTTCCTTGAGGACGGCGAGAACCGGGTCGCCTTCGCTCCTCGGGAAGGTGCGCACCGGACGCCCTTCGTTCAGGTGCGCGGCAAGCGCCTGCATCGCTTCCAGTTCGGGGCGTTTTTTCGGGTCGCTCTGCGCCTCGCGGCGGAACCGGTCGAGCCTCTTCGAAAGCGTTTCGAGGTCGGCGAGCACGAGTTCCGTTTCGATGATGCCCGCGTCGGCCGCCGGATCGACCGGTGCCGGTTTGTTGCCGCCTTCCGTCACGTGGATTATGTCGGGATTCTCGAAACAGCGCACTACGTGCAGGATCGCATGGCATTCGCGGATGTTGGAAAGGAACTTGTTGCCGAGCCCCTCCCCTTTGGACGCGCCTTTTACGAGACCTGCGATGTCGGTGAAGTTCACCGTGGCTTTGACGATCTGCTGCGGCTTGGCGATTGCGGCGAGAGCGTCGAGCCTTGGGTCCTCGAGTTCCACTACGGCCGTGTTCGGCTCGATCGTGCAGAACGGATAGTTCTCGGCGGCGGCCTGCTGTCTGCGCGTAAGCGCGTTGAAAAGTGTGGATTTGCCCACGTTCGGCAAACCCACGATACCTACTGAAAGCGGCATGGTTCTTTTTCTTCCTTTCGCGGAGCGCGTATTTTACCAAAACGGCGCGTCACTGTCATACTGGCAAAACAGGGAAAAGTGCGTGAAAAGTGCAATATGCAGCGGAACACCCCGGCTCAAACACCCAAAACCCAAACATTAAAACCCTGTCTCAATTCTGTTAATTCTGTAAATTCTGTCTAAAAACCAAACACCCAAACACTCAAACACTCAAATACTCAAACCCTTCTCCCGCGGTGTGCTCAAGTGAAACGCGGCCATAA
>CACYEO010000203.1 GCA_902773475.1 uncultured bacterium
AACCGATCCTTCTCTCGTTTCGACCTCTGTCTCCACCCCGCAAAAACACCTTTCCGGGGTGTTCCACTACATATTGCACTTTTCCTACTTTGAATAAATCGCACCCCGGTATTCCGCGTTCCGCCGCGCTTTGGTATAATCCGCACGGCTATGCAGACAACAGAAGATTTCAAATCGCTCGCCGCGCTGTGGCCGGCGGACAGGGTGCGGGAACTGGTTTCGTCGCGAACGGCGGACGACGTCCGCGCCGCGCTCGCGCACTCAGGCTCGTGGTCGCCGGCGTCGCTCGCCGCGCTCCTTTCCCCCGCCGCAGAGGAATTCTCCGCGGAAATGCAGTCGCTTTCCTCCGCCTGGACGCGCCGCAGGTTCGGAAACACCGTCCAGATTTTCGACCCGCTCTACGTTTCCAACTACTGCATGAACGGCTGCCGCTACTGCGGCTTCCACGCCGGCGCCCCGGGAACGGCGCGCCGCGCCCTTTCGCTGGACGAAGCCGAAGCCGAAGCCAGCTTCATGGCGTCGCGCGGCATACGCAGCATCCTGCTCCTCTCCGGCGAGGATCCGTCGCATTCGCCCCCGGAATACTTTTGCGCGCTCGCGCGGCGCATACGCCCGCTTTTCGCGGACATCTCGGTGGAAATCTACGCCTGCACGGAAGAAGAATACCGCGCCCTGCGCGCCGCCGGCGTGGACGGGATGACCATGTTCCAGGAAACCTACGACCCCGTTGCCTACAAACACTACCACCCATTCGGCCCGAAAGCCGACTACGCCGGCCGCCTTTCCGCCTACGAACGCGCCGGACGCGCCGGAATGCAAACCATCGGGCTCGGCGCGCTTCTGGGGATAACCGGCTGGCGCGAAGAGGGCTTCTGGCTCGGGCTGCACGCCGCATGGCTGCGCCGCAGGTTCTGGCGGACCGCCGTGGCGTTTTCCTTCCCGCGCATCCGCCCGGCGCACGGCGGCGAACCGCCGCCTTTCCCGGTTTCCGACGCGCACCTCGTGCAGCTTATGTGCGCTCTGCGCCTGTCTTTCCCCGACAGCGCCATGACGGTCTCTACGCGCGAACGCCCCGGCTTCCGCGAAAGGCTCGCGGAAATCGCCGCCACGAAAATCTCCGCCGGCGCCAAAACCACCCCGGGCGGATACACCTCCGACACCGCCGCCGAAGCGCAGTTCGAAACCTCGGACAGACGCTCCGTCAAGGAAGTGTCCGCCGCGCTGGAAGCGCGCGGACTGGATCCGGTGATGAAGGACTGGGACGCCGCATTCTCCGCGCCGGACGCGCAGGTGGGCAGGTGAGCATGGACGCGGAGGCCCTCTGGAAAAAGACGAAACGCACACTGCGCCGCCCGTTCGAAATGCTCGGCATCGCCCTCGGCGTCGCAATCCTTTCGTCCCTTCCGCACCGCGCCATGCTCGCCGTCTGCGATTTCATCTCTTTCGCATTCGCGCGTTTCGACAGGCGCGGTCTCGAACGCGCCCGCCGCAACCTTCGCATCATGTTCGGAAACGGACTCCCGCCGAAACGCGAAAAGGCGATCCTGCGCCGCTCCTACAGGAACATGGCGCGGACCCTCGGCCACATATTCTGGACGTGCCGCCGCGCCGCCCCGCGCGCGGCGGCTGCCGGATGCTTCGCGCCGGAAACGGAAAAATGGCTCGACGCCCACAAACCGGCCGTCACGGTATCCTGCCACATGGGATGCTGGGAAATCCTCTCGCAGCTCGTATACCTTAAAGGCCGCCGCATCGTTTCCGTGGCGAAACCAATCGGCTCCAAACTCGTCACCGCCCTTCTCATGCGCGCGCGCCGGTCTCTCGGACAGGAAATCGTGCCCGCCGAAGGAGCGTTCAAACACCTTTTCGCTGGTCTCCGCGCAGGCGCGGACGTCGGCCTTCTCGTGGATCAGTGCGTAAACCCCAAGGCCGGCGGACTGTGGGTCCGCTTCTTCGGCGAACCGATATGCGTAAGCGCGGCGCCGGCGTTTCTCGCCGCGAAAGCGAAAGCACCCATGGTTCTCGCCTGGTCGCGCCCGCTCAAGGACGGAACCTACCGGTGCGAAATGATCGGCTCGCGCGAGTCCGTGCGCGGCGACATCTGGAGCGTCACGCAGCAGATAATCCTGGATTTCGAAAAAACCATCCGCCGCCACCCTTCCGCCTGGGTCTTGAACTACCGCTACTGGACCGACAAGCCCAAGCCCGACGAACTCGCAAAGCTTGACGAACGCATTGCGCGTTGCGCCGCCGCCCGTCAGATGCGCGTCCTGTCGCAGGTGGGCAACCGCAATTTGTTGAAATGAGAAACGGTAGGGCGGTCACCCCGCGACCGCCGCAAGGGAAAACGATTTGAAAGGAATGTTGAAATGGCGAAGAAATTGATGATGGCTGCGGAGCTTGCCGATGTCGCGCGGCAAAGCGCGAAAAGGAAAGGCGGCGGGAAAT
>CACYEO010000204.1 GCA_902773475.1 uncultured bacterium
AAGGCGACTTCGCCTTTCGCGGCGGGAAGCTCGCGGCCTTCAGGCGCACTCCCGGCCGTCCAGTCGGTCTGGCCGTATGCGATCTCCACGCCTTCCGCGAGTATGTACGACGTGCCGGTCGGCGCGGGCAGCGGGCCCTCGTTCCGCGCGGCGGTTGCGCTTACGCGCAGCGAAAGCACCGCTCCTTCCGGGATGGTTCCCGTCCTGTTGTAGCAGTCCGGCAGGACTGTTTTTTCCCCGCGCGGCGGAATCGCGCCGGGATCGAACCGGCCGGACGCGACGGTCCTGCCGTCGGCCGCGAGAGTGAACGAGAACCTGTAGCAGGACGTGTCGCGAAAGTAGTTCAGGTTGCGGATCGTCACTTCGGGCACGAGATCGCAGTAGCCGTTCTTTTTCATTTCGCCGAATTTGAAATCGACCGGCTGGAACACGTGTTTGGCCTCGAACCACGAAGGCTTGAGCGTACGGTCGGAATTGACCACGCCGTTCATCACGAACTGTCCGTCGTTGGGCTTGTCGCCGAAGTCGCCGCCGTACGCGACTATGGTCTTGCCGTTGCGTCCGCTCTTTTTGTACAGGCCCTGGTCGACCCAGTCCCAGATAGACGCGCCCGCTATCACGTCGGACGATTCGATCGCTTCCTGGTAGTCTTTCAGGTTGCCCATCGCGTTCAGCATGGAGTGGGCGTATTCTACTATGTAGAAAGGCTTTTTCGCGTTTTTGTCCGCTGCCTTGCCCCAAACCCAGCCTACCGACGGATACATGTTGGAATCGAAGTCCGCCACCGAATTGTCGCGTTCGTACTGAATCGGGCGCGAGAGGTCGCGCGCCTTGAGCGCGGCGGCCGCGGCGGCGAAATTCTCGCCGGGGCCGGCTTCGTTGCCGAGCGACCAGATGATCACCGATGGATTGTTCTTGTTGCGCTCGAACATCGCCAGCACGCGCTCGACCATGGGCTTCTCCCAATTGCGGTCGTGCGAAACGGATTCCTTTCCGTAGCCGTATCCGTGCGATTCCACGTTAGCCTCGTCGCAGAGGTATATGCCGCAGATGTTGCAAAGGTAGTACCAGTAGTCGTCCTGCGGGTAGTGCGAGTTGCGCACCTGGTTGAGGTTCGCCCGCTTGAGCATCGCGATGTCCTGCTCCTGGACGGCGCGCGGAACGAAGTGTCCGTAGACAGGGTGGGTTTCGTGCCGGTTCGCTCCGCGCATCTTGATCTTCGCGCCGTTCACCTCGAAGCGGCCGTCCACGATCTGCGACGTGCGGAAGCCGACGACCGCGGCGGCTTTTTCGCCGGGCTTTCCGCCGCGGCCTGGAAGTTCCAGGACGAGCGTGTAGCAGTTCGGCGTTTCCGCGCTCCACAGCGCGGGCGAAGCGACGCGCAGCGGGATGGAGAATCTGCCGTCCGCGCCTGCCGCGGCCGTGACGCTTGCGACGGGCGTTGCGGGCGGAGGCTGCACTCCGGCGCGCCTGTACAGTTCGAAGCCGGCGTTCTTGTACAGCGTGGCGTTGATTGCGGCGCCCGCGGGGGCGGCTCCGGCGAGTTCGCCCGTCACGTCCATTGTCCAGTCGCCGCGGAGGTCGCCGGGCCTGGCGGGCGACGGCTTGGCGAAGAAGTCGCGGATACGGGTTTTCGGGCGTGCGAGCAACCACACGGAACGCGCTATGCCGGACAGGCGGAATATGTCCTGGTCTTCCAGATAGGAGCCGTCGCTGTATCGGTAGACTTCAAGCGCGACAGTGTTGCGTCCGGGCCGGAGGAAGCGCGTGATGTCGAACTCCGCCGGGGAGCGGGAATCTTTCGAGAAGCCGCAGTACCGGCCGTTTATCCACAGATAGAAGAACGAGTCGACGGCGTCGAACTTGATGAAGATGTCGAAGTCGTCTTTGTTCCAGTCCGCAGGAAGCGTGAAATCGCGGCGGTAGGATCCCACTGGGTTGCGCGCCTTGTGCGCGGTCCAGTCCTTCGGGGGTTCGCCAGTGACGCGCGGCCTGTCGCGCTTGAACGGATACGTGATGTTCGTGTAGAGCGGCGTGCCGTAGCGGCCTTTCGGCGATATGCCGGCGGCCTGCCACGAGCATGGCACGCGCACCCGGTCCCACCCCGACACGTCGTAGGAAGGATCCTGGAACCCGGCCGGACGCGATGCGGGATCCGGCGACCATTTGAAGCGCCATTCCGTAGTGGAATCGAGCGACGCGACGCGCGCGGCGCGCGCGTGCCCGGACGGCGCGTGCCCGGACGGGAAAATGTCCTTTGCGTCCTCGTTCTCCGCGAAGGGGAAGAAGAACGCGCGCTGCGGCTCCTTGCCGAGCGAAAGGCGCGAGCAGTCCTCCCATTCTTTCCCGTCCGGGGCCGCCGGGAACGCTTCGGCGCAGAACGGGATCGCGGCCGCCGCGAAGGCGAATATCCGGTTTAGCGTTTTTTTCACTTCGTGTTCCTTTCTTTTTTCACGGATCCTCCGACCAGCGGATGTACTTTACCTTCTTGTCCACGACCATTGCTATGGCGCGCACGCGGTGCGTTATTCCGCGCGACGCGCCGACGACCGAAATTTCGAAAAACGATTCCGGGGCGTAGCTGAGGTAC
>CACYEO010000205.1 GCA_902773475.1 uncultured bacterium
GCACGTCGTTGTAGTATCCGTCGGGGAAGAGCGGACGGATCGGACGGTCGCACATGCGCGCGGTGAGGATTTCCTTGGAAGTCGGGCGCGCTTCGCGCTTGAAGAATCCGCCGGGGAATTTGCCCGCGGCGTAGAACTTCTCGCGGTATTCGCACTGGAGCGGGAAGAAGTCGATCCCCTCGCGCGGAGTGTCGGTGCGCGTGACGGCCGTGAATACCGTGGTGTCCCCGTAGGATACGGTCACGGCACCGGCCGCCTGACGGGCGAGAAGTCCCGTTTCGATCGCAAGATCCTGCCCTGCGATCTTCACGGTGAATTTTTTAGTGTCTTGCATGGTGTTTTGAATTCCGTTTTTCAGCGGCGCAGACCGAGGGCGGCTATCGTCTTCTTGTAGCAGGCTTCGTCTTCGCGCTTGAGGTAGTCGAGCAGTTTGCGGCGGTTGTTGACCTTGCGGATCAGGCCGTAGCGCGAGGAATGGTCGTGCTTGTTGGCCTTGAGGTGCGCGGTGAGGCGCTCGATCTCTTTGGTGAGAATCGCGATCTGGACTTCGGAAGACCCCGTGTCGCGATCGTGGCGCTGGAACTGCTGGCGGATTGCGGTCTTGTCTACTTGGCTCATTTTATGGACTTGTCGTTGTTTCGGAATCGCGACCGTCCGATGCTCCCCGCCCGTGCGCCAGTCGTGTCGGCGCAAGATGCCCGCAAGGCGGGCGCCCGCGACGGGGAAAATCTCCTAAGACGGTCGCAGGATTGGCGGGAAGTATACACCCTCGCCCCGCGCCAGTCAAGGCCGCGTCCGCCGGACCGGCGACGGAATGAAGGCTTCGCATCCGCCGAATCTGTCGAACGCGCAGTCGATGGCGTCGGCCGAGTGCGCGTCCGCGCTCAGGATGAACTTCGCGCCGCGCGCGCGCAGGCGGTCGCGGAACGCGACCGAGGGATACGCGTCGTCGAGCCAGCCGCGCGAAATGGCGCCTGTGTTGACTTCGACGGTTTTTCCGCTTTTCGCGACGGCGTCCGCCGTCAGGTCTAGCTCTTCGAGATACCACGGCGCGGATTCGTCGAAATACGGATGGCGCGTGTTGAATTTGCGGACGAGGTCGAGATGCCCCGCAATGTCGAAGTCGAACTTTTCCAGCATTTCGCGGACCTGCGCGAAGTACGCGCGCACGTACTTTTGCGCGTCGCCGCCGAAATGCGCGCGGATGCCTTCAGCGAGCGACTGCTGAGATTCGTCCACGCTCGCGCGCGCGCCGTCCGGCGCAAGGACGAAATGGACGGAGCCGATGATATAGTCCGGGGCGATCGCGGCGTATGCCTGTCTGTCCGGCGTGGCGCCGCCCGGCACGTAGTCGGCCTCGACGCCGCACAGAACGCGGATCCGGTCTGCGTATTTTTCCGCAAGCGCGCGGATCTCGGCCGCGTAGCGCACGGCTTTTTCCGGCGTAAGCAGCCACGCCGTTCCGTCTTCTGGCAGCATTGCGTGTGAAGAGAAGCCTATGGCGTCGAACCCTTTGCCGATCGCCGCCAGTATGACGGCTTCGGGAGTGTCTTTGCCGTCGCACCACGTGGTGTGCGTATGATAGTTGGCTTTCATCTGTCTGACGCTTTTTCTTTGCCCCGGATTCCTGCGTCGCGGTTCCCTGCGCCGCCGTGTCCGCGATATTATACTTCCGCCGCCGCGGAAATCAAGCCCGGAGCGGAATCAGCAAACGCGCAAAGCGTCATTGACACCGGAAAGCCGATGTGGTTAACTCGCTCTAAAATCGAAACTGCGCGGGAGCGACATTCCATGGTCAGCATTTCCAAAGCGACATTGTGCATATTGACATTGGCGGTTTCCGCCGCGTTTGCGTCTAACGCCGGGACGAAGGAGAAACCGGTCGAGGCCAGAATCGCCGAAATCGCGGCGTGGCTTCCCCAAAAGCCTTCGGCGGACGGCGCGCCGGCGTCCGACCGCGCGAAGTGGGGGCCGCTCGCCGCGTCCAACGAGGGGAAAAGGAATATCGCCAGGGCGGAAAATGTTGTCGGCGAGCCGATTCCCGAGACGCCCGATGGCCTCTATCTCGAATTCTCGAAAAACGGGAACCGTTCCAACTACGAAAGGTGCCACGGCAGGTTGCGGAAGAATTTCATAGTGTTGTACATCGGCGAGTGCCTTGAGCACAAGGGGCGCTTCATTCCGAAAATCGTCGAATATCTCGACGCGTACTGCGCGATGAAAAGCTGGTCGCTTCCGGCACACGACAGGGATCTCAGTTGCTTCAACGGGAAGCCGCACGTGGATCTGGCGAGCGCGGAAACGTCCCGCGAGCTCGCATTCTGCCTTTCGTGGCTCGGCGATTCTATTCCCGCGGCGACGCGGAAGAAGGTGTATTCCGAAATCTACCGCAGGACGTTCCGCCCCTATCTCGACCATGCGCGCGGAAAGCGC
>CACYEO010000206.1 GCA_902773475.1 uncultured bacterium
GCGCTTTCCCTGCTGAACCATTCGTACTGGGTGTGCGGCGTGACATGCGGCGCGCTCGGCGTCTACGCGCTCGGCAAGGCGTTCGACACGGAAACCATACGCCGGTGGACGAATGGAATCGAATTTTCCATGGCGGCGGTGTTCGTCGTGGTGCTGACGGACCAGATCCGCGACTTCGCAAAGAGGATTTTCCACCGTGGCTGAAGAAATCGCATACATGGGCGCCGCGACAGCGGCGGTGTTCGCGGCCAACTACTTCCTGCGCGCGCTTCCATTCCTGCTTTTCGGACGGGGCGGCGGCGGACCGCCGCGCAGCGTGGAGCGATTCGGCGCGTTCGTATCGCCAGTCGCCATCGCCGCGCTCGTGGTCTACGCCTACACGCAGCTTGAACCGCCCGTCTCCGCCGCATACGCGCCGTACGCGGCGGGCGCGGCCGCCGTGGCGCTCCAGCTCGCTTTCAAGAGCGGCATCCTGTCGGTAGCCGCATCCACCGCGCTCTACATGTATCTCGTCGCGTAGCGCAAGGCATCGCGGACGGAAGTTCCGTCCGTCCCGCGCCATACGAAAGGCTTGCGGGGGATGCGCGCGGGATCGAACAGCGGAACAAGTTCGCAAAGCCTGCACGGCGCGGGTTCCGGAAGCAGGCCGCACGACGCCGCAAGGAATCCGACAACATCCTCCGGGCGCGCCCCGGCCGCGCGGAACGACGCGATGCGCGTGTCGCCGTGGCGTTTTGCGAGGCGCATTCCGTTCTCTCCCACCGCGAGAGGAACGTGGAACGTCTCCGGAAACGCGAATCCGAGAGCGCGCGCGATCATCGTCTGCGGCGCCGTCGCCTGCAGCAGATCGTCGCCGCGCACTATTTCGGTGACGCCCTGGAGATGGTCGTCAACGACCGACGCCAGCATGTAGCCCGCGCCGTCGCGGTCGCGCGCCACGGGAAAGTCGCCGAGCGTGCGCGCGACGTCCACGCTCCGGGGCCCGGCGAAATTGTCCGTGAAAGACACCGTGCCGCCGGGAGCGGCGGTGGAAAAACGCCAAAGCGGAACGCGCGGAGCGCAGAATGCGGCCGCCTCGTCCCACGTGCGGAAGCGTCCCCGGCACGTTCCGGGATAGTACAGCTGCTCCCCGGCGTGCGGAGCGGACTGCGCGCGCTCTACGTCCGCGCGCGAGCAGACGCATGGATAGATGGAACCGTCCGCGGAAAGCCGGGCGCAGGCCTCGCGGTAGACCGCCCGGCGGGAAGACTGGACCGTTTCGCCGCCGTCCCAGTCGAAGCCGAGCCAGCGCAGATCTTCGAGCGCCTGCTCCGCCGCGCCGGGCTTGTTGTGGGGATGGTCGAGGTCTTCGATGCGCATCAAAATCCTGCCGCCGAGAGAGCGGGCGCGCAGCCACGCGACCATGAACGTGCGCGCGTTGCCGATATGCAGCGCCCCGGTGGGGGAGGGGGCGAGCCGCCCGGTATACGCCGCCGCGCTCATTTTCCAAGCCAGTACGCCTGCCAGGCGGATATGAAATCCGCCATGCCGTCCGCGCCGCCGAAAGCGTCGATCGTTGCGGACGCGGGATCGCGCCTCTCGCGGATCGAAGCGAAGCATTCCGGTATCACGCCGGAGAAAGGCCTTCCCCTCAGGCGGCACGCGCCGTCCTCCGCCGCGAGGAATCGGCACACCGACCACGCGACGGCGTATCGCAGGGTGCGGGCCTCCGCCGGATCTTCGTAGAATTCATCGTAGTCGCAAAGCAGAATCGCGGGAAGGGTCTGCGCCATCTCGCCGGCAAAGGCGCGGACCAGCTCCACGCGGCCGGGGTCCTCGCGGAATTCGATCTTCCCGTCCGCATCGAAACCGGAATCGGCGAAAAGTTCGGCAAGGCCCTCGTTCAGCCAGGGCGGGCTTTTCGCGCCTGCCGCGGCGTGATGGAGGAACTGGTGGAACGCCTCGTGGCGAGCCTCGCGCATGAGGCCGCCTTTCGGCGCGGCGTCGTGTTCATTCAGGACAAGTTCGCGGAACGCCGGAATCCACACGGCGGCGGAATGTTCCTGCGATCCGCCGGTGGAGTCGCCGAGATATTCAAGGTACTCCTTCCGGTCGAGGAACACGCGCACGAGCGCGAAAGAACCCGGGATTTTTATTTCCGGGAGAGATGCGCCGGAATCCTCCGCGCCGCGCGGCGGAGCCGGGATGCGCCCGCGCAGGACGTCGGAATACGCGCGGCGCAGGCGGGGGAGGCTGTTCGTCAGTTCCGTCACGAATCCGCGCGAAAGCGCGTCCGGTATGTTGTCGGCGACCGTAATGTCTTCCGCGTCCGTGACAGTCCATTCGCCGGAATATCCCGCGAACATCGCATGTATCGCGCGCCTGCGTTCGTGTCCGTCCGCCGGAAGGCGTTCATCGGGCGGGACGGCCGGCGGCGCGCGGTACGCCCTGCCGGGAATCGAAACGCGCGAAATGAAGTCTCGCTCGAAGACGGCGCGCACGGAGGCGGCGAAATCCTGCGGCGCGTCCGGCGGAACCGCCGGGACGAAAGCCGCAAAGCGCCATTCCGGCGGCCTGCCGTCCGCGCCGGAGCGTTTCGGGAGAAAGGCGTACATCTGTATTTCCGGGCGTTCCTCCGAACTGTAGCGCAAAACGCGGGAAAGCGCGGGATTGGACGGGCGGCACTCCTCCGGCCCGTGCGTCGGCATGACGGGCGACACGGAGGCGACGGCCTCGGTGACATCGCGTTCGGACGCGGCGTCGAACGCGTTGCGGGGATCGGTCCTGAAACCGCCCCACTCCCCGTATGCCATGAACGTGCCTGGAGGCGGCAGCCGGATGGAGAAGCGCGCCACCCACAGCATATTGGACGAAGCGTCGCGCCAGCGTCCGGAAAGCGTGTCGCAGGCCCAGAGATCCGCAGGAACGTACGCATCCTGCGCCGCGGCCGGTCCGCCTGCGGCGCCCGCCGGAACAGACAGCGCGACGGGCGGCGACGCAAAAGGCTCGCCCTTCGATCCGTGGAGCCTTGGCATCGAGACCGCGACCGCCGGATTCCAGACGGGGGCGTCGAACGAAAACGATGCCGGGAAGGCAGAGCGCGCGGCGGCGGACGCGACAAGAAATGCGCAAACGGCGGTTCTGCCCGTCTTCATGGCGTAGGCTCCGGATTTCAGCCGCGCTTTTTCGGCACTATGGCCGGCGCGGGAGTCTGGTTGTAGACGCGCGAACCGGGCGGGACGGACGACGTAAGCCACACGTTGCCGCCTATCACGGAGCCGGATCCTATCGAAGTTCCGCCGCCGAGAATCGTCGCGCCGGCGTAAATGACCACATCGTCGCCGACCTGCGGATGGCGGTGCACGCCTTTCACGGGAAGTCCGGTCGAAGGATCCTTCGCGAAGGAGAGCGCGCCAAGCGTGACGCCCTGGTAGATTTTCACGTTGCGCCCGATCGTGCACGTTTCGCCGATCACCACGCCCGTTCCGTGGTCGATGAAAAACCGCGGCCCGATCTTCGCGCCGGGATGGATGTCTATGCCGGTGCGCGAATGCGCGATTTCGGACATCATGCGCGGAACTAGCGGCACGCCGAGCGCATAAAGTTCGTGCGCGATCCTGTGCACGGTTATCGCGTACATCCCCGGGTAGGCCAGAGAGACTTCCGCCACGGACTTCGCGGCGGGATCGCCGTCGTACGCGGCCTGGGCGTCTTCATGCAGCATGGAGCGTATCGACGGAAGGGCGCGGACGAACGCCTCGGCAGCCGCCGCCGCGTCGAACGGAGCGGCGGCGGGATCCCGGCCCTGCGCCGACGGGCAGTGCGCGGCGGCACGCGCGGCGAGACGTTCGAGGCGCGAGGCTATGCCGGCGAACACGCGTTCGAGTTCCGCGGCGCTTGAACCCGTCTCCGGCGCGGCCGCCCCGCTGCATCCGGGGAAAAGCACCGCGATTATGCGTTTGAGCAGCGCGGCGGCGTCCGCCGTGCGCGGCAGGCCTTTGCACGGGCAGGAGGACAGACGGCGTGCTTCGAGGAACTCGGCGGCGACTGTCGCGAGATTCATTTTTCCTCCTTCTTCTTCCCGGGCGCAACGGAGTCTTCCGCACCCTGCGGACCGCGGGTTTCTCCGCCTTTCCCGCGGGCGACGCGCACTATCAGGCGCGAGGCGCCGAGGTTCTTGAACCCCAGAAGTATCAGCAGCTTCCCTAAAATGCTGCGCGATTCCGCTTTTATCTGCTTTATCGCGAAACCGTCGCGTTTGCACAGTTCGCGGAAGTCGCGGAGCGTGAAAAGATGTATGTTCGGCGTATTGTACCACGCGAACGGCAGCTGCCTGCCCATCGGCATCC
>CACYEO010000207.1 GCA_902773475.1 uncultured bacterium
ACAGGCACCTTCTCGCCTATCTGTCGCATGTAGATCGGATAGTACAGCGAACGCGGCTCGCCCCCTTTCAGCCGGATCCTTCCGTTGTTGGAGACTTTGTATCCGTCAATTTCGAGAATGATGTCGTCGGTGCGGATCGAATCGTCTCCGAGAACGGCATCCACGCTCTCGACGATCACGCCCGAGAGATCCCGGCCCATTTTGCAGTAGCGGCGCTTTGCAGGGCTTTCCATGTTGCCTCTTGAAAACAGAATATCTGAAAATCCATCGACTTTTCCGTCTTTGACGTCTTCAAGGAAATGACGGATGATGTCCGGCGGGATGATGTATCCCAGCGACTCCCCTTCCGACTTGCCCAGCCCTTGGAAAGCGATGCCGGCGATCTTTCCGGTTTTCAAGTCGAGGACCGGTCCGCCGCTGTTTCCCGGGTTGATGGCAGCATCGACCTGGACGCCGAGAAGAGAAGTCCAGCTGTGGGAATACACGATGTCTTCGATGCGCGATACGATCCCGCGCGTGAAGGAAATATCCTCGCCGCCGCGCGGATAGCCTACGGCAAGGACGTCGTCCTGCACATGCGGCGTTTCGCCGATTTCCATGGGCGTGATGCCGTTCATGAACGCCGGATCGCCCACGCCAACAAGCGCCAGGTCGGCGTCGTTGTCGATAAACAGGACCGAAGCGTGGTAGAGCATGTCCTCGTTGTGCTTGCGCACGCGGATGTAGCTGGCGTCCGTAACGCAGTGCGCGCATGTGAGAATCCGCCCCGCCGCGATCACGACGCCGGAGCCGGTTCCGCCGCCCGTCCGGTTCGCCCACGGACAGCAGATGTCCGGTTTGGCCGTGGTGACTTCAAGTTTGACCACGGCGTTCAGCGGATTTTCCGTTTCCGCGTACGCCCCGGGCTCCGGCGCGGGTCCAGAAGATGTCTGGCCTGCCATTGCGGCAAACGCGCCCGACGCCAAAGCGAGCATTGCCGCGGACGCGAGTTTCAAAACCGGATGCTGTTTCATTGCTGGTTTTCCTTTCGGCTTGAATGTGCTGGATTGCATGATCGTATACGCGGATGTTCCGGAAATCTGACAGATTCATCACCAGATGCGGAATTTTCCGCTTTCTCGGCTTTCACGCCGTGAAATTACCACATGCCCGGCGGTTTCGCAAGGGAAAACCGGTCCCGAACGGTTTGCGCGCGTGTCGCGCCCAGAGAGGCGGATTTTTGGTAAAATGGAGGCACCCATGCCAGAATCGAATGCAGAAAACAGGCCGCGACACGTCGCATTGCCTTTGAAATACCGTCCGATGACGTTCGAGGACGTCGTCGGGCAGGATCATGTCATACGCACTCTGCGCCACGCCCTTGAATCGGGCCGCGTGGCGAACGCCTATCTTTTCGTGGGGTCGCGCGGCATAGGCAAGACGACCCTTTCGCGCATTTTCGCGAAGGCGTTGAACTGCCTTTCGCCGAAAGGCGCGGAACCGTGCGGCGAATGCGAGAACTGCCGCCAGATCGCGGAAGGGCGGTCTCTCGACGTCGTGGAGATCGACGGCGCGTCCCACAACAAGGTCGAGGACGTCCACGACATAATAGAGTCGGTGAAGTTCGCCCCGAACGTCTCCAAATACCGCATTTTCATAATAGACGAAGTCCACATGCTGAGCGCGGCCGCGTTCAACGCTCTTCTGAAGACCCTGGAAGAGCCGCCCCCGCATGTGAAGTTCATTTTCGCGACGACCGAAGGAGACAAGGTCCTTCCGACCATAGTGTCGCGCTGCCAGCGATTCGACCTGCGCCGCATAAGGACGGCGCAGATCGCAGGCCGCCTGCGGAAGATTTGCGACGCCGAGGGCGTGAAGGCCACGGACGACGCGCTCCTTGCGATCGCGCGCGGCGCCGAGGGCGGAATGCGCGACGCGCTTTCGTCGCTCGACCAGCTTATAGCGTTTTCCGGCGGCGACATTACGGAGGAAGACGCACTTTCCGTGTTCGGCCTCGTATCGCGCAAAGCGCTCGAAGATCTCGCCGGAGCGATTCTCAAAGGCGATTCGGCCGCGATTCTGAAATCGGTCGACGCGTTCGATTCCGCCGGAAAGAACATGCGCCGCATATCGGGCGAGCTGATGGCGCATTTCAGGAACATCCTCGTCTACAACGCGATGGGCGGCAAATCCGCCTCCGCCGATCTTACCCCAGACCAGGTCAAGACGATAGCGGAGCAGGCGAAAGGCGTGGATCCCGGGCGCGTATTCCGCATTGCGGACAGGCTGTCGGAACTCGAAGACAGGCTGCGGCATGTTCTTTCCGTGCGCACGGTGATAGAAATGGCGCTGCTGAAATGCGCGCGGATCGCGACCGTGGCCACGGTGGAGGAGCTGATGCAGGCGGTCCGCGCTTTGAAATCCGGCGGACAGGCGGCGTCCGGCGGAACCGCGCCGGAACGGCCGGCGCCCGCGGCGCCTCCTCCGCCGCCTCCCGCCCCGCCCCGCCGGACGTACGAGGCGACACTGCCGACCGCCGCGGAAATAGCCGCCGCGGCAGCCGCGAAAAAGACTCAGGCGGCGGCTCCGCCCCCGCCGCCCCAGGCCGCAGAACAGGCCGCGGAACCGAAAATCTCGCGCCGCGAACTGCTCGACGACCCTGCGCTGAACGACCTGCTGGCGTCGGTGCCGGGCGCGCGGATTGCCGAGATAAAATAGACTTCATCCACTTGACGACAGGGAACCAGGCCCAAACAGAACGGCAACAACGCGAAAGGAACAGCAAAATGCCAGAAGCAGAAAACGTCCGCCCAACGATGAAACTCCTTCCGGGCGACGAAATACGACAGATAATGTGGCGCTTCGAAGACCGCTACGACATCCAGATGGCGGTTGCAGGCGCGCGGCAGGTGGCGCGCAGCGTCGTCGCCAAGCTTGTTGCGGACGGAGAACGCGCCACCCACGACTGGACGCCGGGCAAGAACGCGATGTTCGAGGCGTTCGACGCCGCGGGCGTCACGGCGGCCGCGCTCGACATGGATTGCGGCGGAATCATAGACGGGCCGAAAAACCTGGCGCTTTCGCTGCTTTCCTACGAAGTCGCGTGGGTGGACGGCGGCGCGGCGACTACGTCGTTCGTGAACGATCTCGCGATGGGCCCGATCGCGGAGAAAGGCACTCCGGAGCAGAAGAAGCGGTATATGTCGCTCTGCGCGCCGGCGCAGCCCGGCGAAGACCGCAAGACGTGGCGCGGCTCGTTCGCGCTCACCGAGCCCCTTCCTTACGTAGGCGTGGATACGGGCATTCTTTCGGCCCGCGTAAGCGTGGCGGAGTGGAAGGACGGCGAAGAGCCGGTCCTCCGCGTGGAAAAGCGCGGCAGGTTCATCACGAACATCGAAGTGTGCGACTATATAACGATCGCTGCGGATACTGGCGACGAGCGCATCAAGTCGTCTTGCATGGTGATAGTGGAAGCCGGCGATCCGGGCAAGTTCGACCGCGGCGCGAAAACTCGCAAGCTCGTACACCAGCTTTCCAACACGGGCGATCCCGTGATAGACGTCCGCGTTCCGGCGTCGCGCATCGTGGGCGGATACAAAATCGTCGACGGCAAGATCGTCCCCAACCTGACCCACTCCGAAATAATCGCGCAGGTGTTCTCCAAGACGCGCGTGGGCGTGGGCGTGATGGGCGCGGCGAAACTCATGTCTGCCGTCGAACCCGTGATACGCTACCAGCGCACGCGCTTCCGCGGCGCGGCCGGCGTGAACGAAGGCTCCCCGCGCCACGCGCTGGGACTTCAGATGAAAGAAGACTGCACGCAGCGTCTCGCCGACGTGTGGGCCACGGCTGAAGCCGCCTCGTCGCTCGGTTTCGAAATCTCCCGCCGTTTCGACGAACTCGAAAAGATCCAGGACGAGGCGAAGGCGAAACTCGGCACCGGCCGCGCGATGCTCAAGGCGATGAAAGCGCCCGCCGCCAAGGCCGTCGAAATCCTCGATGCCGGCGGCGATCCCGGGGAGGACGAAGACGTCACCGTGCGCTACGTGTGGCTTTCCGCGCTTTGCAACGTCCTCTGCCCCGCGTGCAAGCTCTGGAATACCGGACACGGGGCGGACAAGCTCCGCCAGGCGGTTTCCCTCATGGGCGGATACGGCATCACCGAAGACTGCCCCGGATTCCTTTTCTACAAGTGGACCGACGCGCAGCTCGACGCGACCTACGAAGGCCCTGAAGCCGTCCAGCGCCGCCAGATTTCCGAAACGATGGGCTCGCCCGTTTTCCTGGCGCAGATCCGCAAGTGGATCAAATGCCTTGAAAAGCGCCAGGAGCGTTTCCCCGAAGCGTGCTCCGGCGCGCTCGCGGCGGCTTTCGAACTCTGGCTCTGGACGCGCGATTTCGCCTCCCGCGCGAAAGACCCGTCCGGCAAGCCGCTCGGTTCGTCCCAGCGCCACGGAACGGTGTTTCCTCTTTCCGACGCCATCGCGGGGCTGCTCGCAGCGCGCTCGTTCATGTGCGACATCTGCCATCTCGCCAAGGCCGGTGCGGACAACCCCGCCGTCGGCCCCGAACTTGACGGCTACGTGAACACGTTCAACGATCTTGCCGCGACGATAACCGCGGACGTCGCAGGCGAAGCCGGGCGCATCTGCGCCGAAATCGTGCATGGCTACAACGCGGCGACGGCCGAAGACGCGGCGGCGTTCGCGACGCTCCGCGCCAAACTCGACGCTTCGCTCGCCGGTACGCGCCTTGCGAAAGACCGCGCCGCAAAGACGCTTTCGACGATCATGATCCCCGAGGCTCTCGACTACCCGCTCTGAGGAAACGCCATGTCCAAGAATGCAAAAACCTCCGGCGGGAAGAAACTCTCCGGACTCTACACCCGGGAAGACCGCACCGCAGCGATGACTGCGGCGGACCGCAAGGCGCAGGACGCCTACGCGGCGGATTACATGGGCTTTCTCGGCGCGGCCAAGACCGAGCGCCTTGCATACGCCGAAGCCGTTCGTCGCATAGAAAAGCGCGGATTCAAGCCGCTCTCGTCGTTCCGCGTTCTCAAGCCCGGCGACAGGGTGTGGCGCGGATATCACGGCAAGACGCTTTTCGCGGCCGTAATCGGCAGTGAAAAGGTTTCCGCCGGCGTGCGCGTCGTCGGCGGCCATACCGACGCGCCGCGCATCGATCTCAAGCCGGTCCCTGTTGCGGAAAAGGGCGGAATCGCTTATTTCGACACGCATTACTACGGCGGGATAAAGAAATTCCAGTGGGTTGCCCACCCGCTCGCGATCCACGGCGTCGTCTGCAAAAAGGACGGTTCGACCGTCGGAATTTCCGTTGGCGACAATCCCGGCGATCCGGTATTCATGATTTCGGACATCCTGCCCCACTTCGGCAAGGATCAGGCGAAAAAGCCCATGTCCGAGGCGATAGCCGCCGAGAATATGGACATCCTTGCGGCGACGACTCCCGGCTCCGGCGGGGAATCCGGCGGCAAGGACAAGGTCAAGGAGAATGTTCTGCGCATTCTTTCGGAGCGCTGGGGCGTGGAGGAGGAAGATCTCGTTTCGGCGGAGCTTGAAGCCGTTCCCGCGGGACTGCCGCGTGAAATGGGACTCGACCGGTCGATGATCATCGGCTACGGGCAGGACGACCGCGTCTGCGCATACGCTGGGCTGAAGGCTCTTGCGGATCTCGGGAAGACGCCGCGAAAGACCGCCGTGGTTCTTCTTTGCGACAAGGAGGAAATCGGCTCCGTGGGCGCGTCCGGCATGGATTCCACGTTCTTCGAAAACTCGATAGCCGAGCTCGTCGCGCGCCAGGAGCCTTCTGCGGGCGACATCGCGGTCAGGCGCGCGCTCGAGGCGTCGACAATGCTTTCCGCGGACGTGTGCGCGGCGGCGGACCCGATCTTCCCCGAGGCGGATTCCCCCGGCAACATGGCGCGTCTCAACGCAGGCCCGTGCATGATCAAATACACCGGCGCCGGCGGCAAGTCCGGAGCGTCGGACGCGCGGCCCGAATTCATCGCGCGGCTGCGCCGCATTTTCGACGAAGCCGGCGTGGCGTGGCAGGCCGGCGAACTCGGCCGCTGCGAAAAAGGCGGCGGCGGAACGATCGCAAAGTTCATGGCCTACTACGGCATGGACGTGATCGACATGGGAACGCCGCTTTTGAACATGCACGCGCCGTGGGAAGGCTCGTCGAAGTTCGACTGCTGGATGACATACCGCGCATACGGGGCGTTCTTCGCCGACGGACATGGAAAGTGACGCAGTCCAGAATGCGGGGCGCCCGCCGCTCGATTTCGCGGCCGCCGCCGCGCTGGTTTCGGGTGCCAAACGCATACTCGTTTCCGGCCATCTCAGCCCGGACGGGGATTCGCTCGGATCCATGATTGCGGTGCAGCGCGCTCTGTCGTCGCCGGAGCGCGCGGTCGTGGCGACTGCGGATCCGCACGCTTTCGGCGCGCCGGGATTCCTCGAAGGCGCGAAAGACATCCTCCCCCTCAGACGCCTCAAAGGGAAAAGATTCGACCTGCTCGTAAGCGTGGACTGCGCTTCGGCCGACAGGCTGCCGCCGGAGGTGCGCCCGTTCGCCGCTAAACTTCCCGTTCTGGTGATAGACCACCACATTACAAACACGCACTTCGGGACGGTCGAACTGATCGACCCCGCCGCGTCTTCCGCCGGCGAACTTGTGTGGGAGTTCCTCAAGCGCATGGACGCGCCTTTGGACCGCGCGGCGGCCGAGGCGCTGTGGGTGGCTATAGTCACGGATTCGGGACGCTTTGCGTACGATTCCACGCGGCCCGGCACCATGACCGCCGCCGCAGACCTCCTTTCGCGCGGGGTCCGCACGGCGCTCATAAACGACATACTCTTCTGTTCGTTCAAGGCGAAGTCGGTCGCGCTCAAGCGCAGGGCGTGGCGGTCTCTGCACATCTGGAAAAACCGCAAGGTGGCGGAAGTGACCGTCACGCGCGAGGACTTCCGCGAAGTGCGCGGCTCGAAGGCCGACATAGAGGACGCTGTCGAGATTCCGCGTTCCGTGGCCGGCAACGAAATCGCCCTTTTCTTCTATCAGATTCCGGACAGGACGCATGAAACGCGCGTCTCCATACGCACGCGCGCCCCCTGGGACGCGACGGCTCTCGCCGTGCGATTCGGCGGCGGCGGCCACCTCCGCGCGGCGGGCTGCACGGTGAAAGCGCCGCTTTCCGCCGCAAAGCGCCAGGTCCGCGCGGCCGTCGCGGAAATGATGAAAAACCGTCCTTCCCCCGAAAGCGCCAAACCCGCCCCTCCCCCGCAAGTGCAGGACGGAACGGAACCTCCGCAGGAAAGTCCCGGCAAGTGAAAGAGATACTGATACTGACCGACGGCAAGGCCGGACACGAAAACCAGTCGCGCGCGTTCGCGCGCGCTCTCGGCCTTCCGTTCCGCGTTGTTCCGGTTTCGTTCCGTTTCCGCGGGGCGAAAGCGCTTTCGTATCTTCTCGACCGCGCCGGGACGAATCCGCTCTTTCCCGTGGAGCTGCCCCATCCGCTTCCTTCCCCCGGCGAAATCGCCGCCGTGGTCGGGACGGGCTCCGGCACGTTCTACGCCGCGAAGTCGCTTGCGAAAAAGCTCGGCGTTCCGTCCGGCGCAGTTCTTTATCCGCGCGGCTACCGCATCGGAGGTTTCGGGTGTATCCTCGCGCCGTCTTTCGACAGACCCGCGGAAAGGCCGAACGTAATCGGCATTCCGGTTAACCTTACCGCCGCAGATTCCGCTTTCTACAAAGAAGGGACGGAAAAGTTCCTTTCACGCTACAAACCGTCCGCGAAACCTGCGGCGGCGGTAATCCTAGGCGGGCCGAACAAGGCCGCTTCCATGACCGCGCAGTGGGCGAAGGAGACGCTTTCGGGCGTATTCGACGCCACGCCGGACTGCGAACACTGGATCACGACTTCCCGCCGCACGCCCCCGGAGGTCGAGGCTGTAGTCGATTCTTTCCCGTTCGACTACAAGCTCGTCTATTCGCGCGACAGGTTCAATCCGATACCCGCGTTCGTCTCACTCGCATCGCGGCTGTTCGTTTCGGCGGAATCGACGGGTATGCTTTCAGAGGCGGTCACATACGGCTCAAGCGCAGTCTCGGCGCTCGACAATCTCGGCGCATGCCGCACGAAATTCCGCCGTTTTCTGGAAGGTCTCGTGAAGCTCGGCGCTGCGGACGTCTTCGCCCCCGGCGCGAAAGGCGGCAGCGTGAAGATCGACCTCTCGCCGCAATTCTCCCGCGCCGCGGCACTGCTTGGAATCTCCAGGAACCAAGTTCGGCAGGGCCTCGTCGCAGCACTCGAAAGAAGAACGGAAAGAGGCTGAAGGCGGACAAGGGGAAAACCGGTGGAATTCAGTGAACTGGTCGATTCTTTCGCAAAACGCAACGGCATCGCGGGCCTCGCGGACAAGGGCGCATCTGTGTTTTTCACCCGGGTGGTTTGAGATTGGAAACAACCGGAACAACTGGAAAAAACAACGAGCGTACGCCAAAGGAATGTTGTTTCAAACAGTTGTTTCCCA
>CACYEO010000208.1 GCA_902773475.1 uncultured bacterium
CTTGCGATTGTCGAGCGATGCGACAGCGCGAGCGCAATGCGCCTTCCCGGACGGGCGCACGGTTGGGGCTGTTATGGCCGCGTTTCTCTTGAGCACTGAGAGAGGAAGTGTTTGTGTGTTTGAGTGTTTGGGTGTTTGGGTTGGTAGGGGCCGACCACCGGGCGGCCCGAAGAAGGTGTTTGGGTGTTTGGTTTTTAGACAGAATTTACAGAATTGACAGAATTGAGACAGGGTTTGAGTGTTTGGGTGTTTGGGTTGGCGAAAAGGACGAAAGAGGCAAAAGAGACGGACGGGACAGAGTGGAAAACGCAAATCCGGCCGACGCCCGGCGGCACATCGCGCATCCGGCCCGCGCAGCGCGTTTTGATATACTTGCGCGCCGTGAAAACGAAACAGTACTACTACCCGCTTCCCGCGGAACTTATAGCGCAGCACCCTTCCGCGGAGCGCGGAAACGACAGGATGATGGTTCTCGACAAGTCTACGGGTTTCATCGAAAACAAAATGGTCGCCGACCTGCCCGCATATCTTACGGAACGCGATCTTGTCATTGTGAACGACACGAAAGTTTTTCCCGCCCGTCTTCTCGGCCGGTGGAGCGATTCGCCCGGTTCGGTGGAGATCCTGCTGGTGTCTCCCGCTACGGACGCGGACGCTCTCGCCGCAGACTCCCGCGGCGGAGGCGCGCATTCCGTGGCGTGGTCGTGCATGATAGGAAGCGGCAGACCGTCGCGCGCGGGACAGATTGCGCTGTTTGGACCGCGCGACGAACTGTCCGCCGAACTCGTGGAGCGGCTTGACGGCGGATTGTGGCGGTGCGCGTTCCGCAGCGCCGAGCCTCTTTCCGCGCTGCTCGACAGATTCGGCCGCACACCGGTTCCGCCGTACATCAAACGCGAAGGCACGGAGGCTGAGGAGAAGGAAGACAGGATCAGGTACCAGACGATCTACGCCCGCGAACCCGGCAGCGTGGCCGCGCCCACGGCCGGGCTGCATTTCACGCAGGAGATATTCGCGGCGCTCGATGCGAAAGGCGTGCGGCGCGCGGCGGTCACGCTCCATGTAGGACCCGGGACGTTCCGTCCCGTGAAAACGGAAAACATCGAAGACCACCACATGGATTTCGAGGCGTTCTCGGTTCCGCCGGAAACGGCGGACGCAATCGCCGAAACGCGCGAACGCGGCGGACGGGTGCTTTGCGTCGGCTCCACCACGGTGCGGACCCTTGAATCCGTCGCGGCCGCGAACGGCGGAAAAGTCGTCCCCGGGCGCGGCGCGTCGGACATATTCATACGCCCGCCTTTCAAATTCGCGGTGACGGACATGATGCTCACGAATTTCCATCTGCCGCAGTCCACGCTGCTCATGATGGTCTCCGCGCTGGCCGGACGCGAAAGAATCCTCTGCGCGTACGCGCTCGCGGTGCGCGCCAAATACCGTTTCTTCTCCTACGGGGACTGCATGCTGATAAAATGAACGCGTAGCCGGGGGAGGGGGTTGCGCGCATACAAACCGACGAGAGATTTCAAACCGGAGAGCAAGACAAATGACCGATGCACACTGCCATGCAGGCGCGCCGGCGCGCGGCATGCGTTTCGTCTGCGCCGCGCGGATGGAAGATTGGGACGGAATCGCACGAGCGGAAAGTGCCGGCGATCTGGCGTTTTTCGGCATCCATCCGTTTTTTGCGGGGGATACAGACCCTGAAGCGGTTGCAGACGCCTTGCGCGGAATCCTCGCCGCACATCCGCGCGCCGGAGTTGGCGAAATCGGGCTGGACCGCCTGCGCGACCGTTCCGCGGTCCCGGCGCAGATTCCGCTTTTCGAAGCGCAGCTGCGCGTTGCGGCGGAAATGCACCGGCCCGTCGTCATCCACGGCGCAAAGGCCTGGGGGAGGGCGTTCGAAACGGTAAAGCCGTTCACGGACCGCATACCGGCGGTTCTCTTCCACGGATTCTCGCGCGCTGGCGGCCTGGTGGACGGAATCGTGCGTTGCGGCGGATGGTTCGGCGTGGGCCCGGCCATCCTGAACAGACACGCGGTGAACTACCGCGAGCTCGTGCGCTCGCTGCCCCGTGAAAGAATTCTCGCGGAAACCGATTCCGACGGAGATCCTGAAATCCCGCCGATAGAAAATGTCGTTGCCGGAATCGCAGACGTGTTCGGAAAACCCGCCGGCGAGACCGGAGCGCTTTTAGAGGAAAACGCAAGACGCTTCATGGCGCTCTGCGGGGGAGGCCTGCGCGAACCGGACGCGTCCGCCCGCGCAGGCAGGACGGAAGGAGGAGGGGAATGACGCTGCAGCAGCTCAAATACGCCGACGCGGTGGCGCAATGCGGTTCGATAGGGAAAGCGGCCAAAAAAGTTTTCGCCACGCAGCCGACGCTGACGGAGGCGATTCGCGCCCTTGAAGAAGAATTGCGCATCGCCATATTCACGCGTTCGTCGAAAGGGGTTTCGGCCACGCGCGAGGGGGAGGAGTTTCTTTCCTACGCGCGCCAGATTCTCGACGACGTTTCACGCATAACTTCAAAATACACGGGCAAGGCGGTGCGCGCGCCGCAGTTCGCGGTTTCCTGCCAGCATTTCGCGTTCGCGGCCGAGGCGTTCATGAAAGTCGTCGCGGAAAACGGGGCGGACGCGTACGATTTCACGCTTCGCGAAACGGTGACGAGCGAAATCATATCCGATGTCGCATGCCGGCGCAGCGAGATCGGAATCCTCTATCTTTCGAAGCGCAATGAAAAGCCGCTCGGCAAGATATTGAAAAAAGAAGACCTTCTGTTTGAAGAGCTTTTCACAGCGAAACCGCACGTGTTTCTTTCAAAGCACCACCCGCTCGCGAAAAAGAAATCGATCAGGCCGGAGGAGCTCGACAGATACCCGTATCTCTCCTACGAGCAAGGCGCGGAAAACGCGCTGTATTTCTCGGAGGAAGTCATGCCGCCCATCGACCGCAAAAAGAACATCCGGGTGCGGGACCGCGCCACGATGACAAAACTCGTCCTGGGGCTGGACGGCTACACAGTCTCGTCCGGAGCGAACTCGAACGCCTACGCAAGCGAAATAACCGCAATCCCGCTGAAGCTCGACGATACGATCCGCGTGGGATTCGTGCGGCGGGCAGGCATCCAGCTTTCGCGCCCGGCAGCGATGTTCGCCGAAGAAGTGCGCAGACTGATACGTCCGTAACGCCGGCGGCACGATGGAACAATTGGGAACTGCCGACATTGGAATTGCCGGCACTTCCACATCCTGACCGCCGTCTTGTCCACCGTAGCCGTGGCGAAAGTGGAAGCCTTGGCGAAGGAGGTCGGCAACATTCTGCAAGGTTTGAGTTATCGGTGTGCGGGGGCGTGAGGTTTGGTATAATTTCGCCCGAAAGGCAAGACCAAGTGAGCGCAAACGAAAACCAGATTGGCGTCTATCCGCCGAACGAGACCGTCCGGCTGGACGTGCGTCTTGAAAACGAGACCGTGTGGCTGACGCAGAAGCTGATCGTGATCGACGCCTATCCCGGCGTGGCGACCTTGGACATGCTCCGTCAGCTGGAGCCGGGTGGCACGGGGGTGGCGTATCATAAGCTTAAGTTTACCACGCAGGAGTGAGTGAAGGAAATGAAGGCGAAAAGTAGAGCCGGAAAGGGGAAATGTCTCCGCAGTGCGGAGACAAAGCAGAAAGTCAAAGTATTGGCTC
>CACYEO010000209.1 GCA_902773475.1 uncultured bacterium
CCCGGCAGCCGGCGCCCGCAATAGCGCATATTTCGTTCCAGACGCCGGCGGCAGACGATACGGATGAAAAAGGCTCGTCGCCTGTTGACATCAGCATGAGCATCCAGCCTCCCGTCCGCCCGTCGTTGGAAATATCCAGTCCGTCGGCAGACCGTCCGCGCATTTCCGCAGAATCCGTCCTCAGGGAACTGATGGCCGAGACTGTCGAGGCGGTACGCTCCATTCCCCCGGAGCACCCTGCCGGGTTCGGGGAAATCAGGATAAAACTGAGAGCCGATGTGCTGCAGGGCACGGAGATATCGATGAGCATGACGGATGCAGGCTTGAAGACCGTCTTCATCCCTCCGACGCCCGAAATCGCGCAGCTGATAGAGCGCAATCTTCCGCAGCTTGAAACCCATCTTGCGGAACGCATACATTCGTTCAAGGTTTCCGTATCGATCAAGAAAGGCAAGACGCATGAAATCGCTTGACATACTTTTCAAAACGCAGACATGGGCCGCCGCGACTGCGGACGATCTGATGCGCTCGCCTGCATGGGCTTTGCCCTGCAGGTTGGGGGAAAAGCAGTGTGTCATGAAGCCGGACGAGGATTGCTCCGCCGCCGATATCGGCATAGCGGTGGATTTCGAAGGCGAAGCGCATCTGCTCGGCATACCGTGCATTCCCGCCTTCCCTGGTCTTTTTTCGTTGAAGGATTCGTTTGATGCCGTTCCCGAGACCGTTTTGCTGGCGCTCGCCGAAAAAGAGTGCGGGCCGCTTTTCCAGCTTGTAGAAAACGCGGTGCGCCGCAGGCTTTCCGTTTCAGGAATCGCAAAGCCGCCCCGGGGCGACGGCGTTTTGTACGAGAGAATCGCATCCGACGCCGGCGAAGACCTGCTGCGGTTTTCGATCTCGGGCGGCGGATGCGTGGCTTCGGCGTTCGGACGCCGCGAGAACATTGACGCGATGTCGCAATGCGCGCGCGAGACCCCCGTGCCCGCGCGTACGCTGTACGCGTCTTTCGCGGTGCCGCAGGACGAACTCGATTCGCTTGCGCCCGGCGACGCTTTCGCGCTTGCGGAAATCGATCCGGCGGCGGCATCCTGGCCGGTCTCCGCTTCGCTTTGCGGAGATGCGTTCGTGCTTTCAAAGGACGGCGCGGCGCCGTCCGTCCCCGGCGACGGTTTCGTGAAAGTGTACGCCGCGGAGTGGACGGACGTCCCGTTCGGATGCGTCGCGGACGTTGCAGACAGCCCGCAGACGTGGGAATCGTCCCAGTTGAACGCGCTCTCCGCCCCTTCCGCCGGGCGCAATGTGGAAATGTATTACGGCGGCGGGCGCATTGCGCGCGGACGGCTGACGGTAGAATCCGGAACGCTTCTCGCGTCGATCGAGGCTTTGGGGTGAGTCCGCGGACGCGGAAAGGAGAAATTGCGATGCTTGATGCAAATCCGTTCATGCTGATAGTCCTCTTCGTGGGACTGTCGCTTCTGCCGTTCGTGGCGATGGTCGCCACGAGCTATCTCAAGATAGTGATAGTGATGTCGCTGATCCGCAACGCTCTCGGCATCCAGTCCATACCGCCGAACATGGTGATAAACGCGCTCGCGATGATACTGACGTTCTACATCATGGCGCCGACCTGTTCCAGGTCGTGGGAGATCGCGAAGGCCGAACTCGCCGGCAGACCGGCCAACGTCCTCGAAACGCAGGCGGTCGCGAAGGCGGCGGAGCCGTTCAGGGAGTTTCTGTCGGACCACACCGCAGACCGCGAACGCGTGTTTTTCGTTCATACGGCCGAACACCTGTGGGCGAAGGACGGCGAACCTGCCGAAGTGGATCCGGAAAGCTTCTACGTGCTGCTTCCGTCGTTCTGCGTGTCGGAACTCACAAAGGCGTTCCAGATAGGATTCCTTGTATACCTGCCGTTCATCGCGATTGACATAATCGTGTCCAACATACTTCTTGCGATGGGCATGATGATGGTGTCGCCGGTCACGATTTCGCTGCCTTTCAAACTGCTTCTTTTCGTGATGGTCAACGGATGGACGCTGCTCATCCAAGGGCTCGTGCGGGGGTACGTGCGATGAACCAGGCGCAACTGCTCGACTACGCGCAGACCTGTCTGATTCTCGTTCTGCAGCTTTCGCTGGTGCCGATTCTCGTGGCCACGGTGATCGGCATTCTGGTGTCTCTGCTCCAGGCCCTTACGCAGATACAGGAGCAGACGCTCGGCTTCGCCGTGAAGCTTATCGCGATATCCATCACGCTTCTCGCCTGCGCATCGTGGATCGGTTCAAGCCTTCTGCTTTATACGCAGGACATCTTCACGCATTTCGCGCTATTGCGCTGACCGCCGCGCCCGCCCGCCCGCCGCGCGCCAGGCCGCCGGAACGGAGAAGACGAGCACGAAAGCGATCGCGCCCGCCGTCCCTTCCGCCATTATCCCCCAAGGAATTTCGAAATACGCGGGCAGCCCCGGCCAGATGGCGCCTGTGCGGCGCGCGGCGATCCAGCCGGCGGCCGCGCCTATGGGCAGCCCCCACGCGATTCCCTTTAGCGCGACCGCGAGCGCGCCTTTCACAAGCTTTCCCGCAAGCATGGCGCGCGTCGCACCCGCCGCCCGGTACACCGCAAAATCGCGTTTCGACGCTTCCGCGTCCGCAATGACGGCTGCGATGAATCCTATCGAAAGAATCGCCAGGAAGAAGAAAGGGACCCGTGCGGTGCGGCCTATTATGCCCGATCCGCGCGCGAGCGTGCCGTCCGCGATTTCATCGCGCGCGTGAAGACGCACCGCAACGTCCGGCGGGTCGCCGAGCGCGGAGGCGATTCTGCGTTCTATCTTGTCCCCGGCGGGGAAAACGCCTTCCTTTTCAAGGAAGTCCTTTTCGTATTCCACCCACAGATGCGTCATGGAAACCTGGAACTGCGGACGCGGATCGATGTATTCCGCCGTCGCGAGCGAAACGAACACCGGCCCGTCCGTCATGACCGGCGCTCCGTTCATCCCGCGCACCAGGCCGCGGCTCGTCACCATGTGCCAGTTCACGTCCACAACGCCGTCGATCTGAAGCTCGACCGGTTCATCCGGCCCGCCGCGCCCCAGCGGGCGCAAAACAATTTTTCCGCCTTTGTGCAGACCATGCGCGCGGGCGACCATCTCCGATACGATACAGCGGCCTTTCGCCGGGACACCGTTTTCAAGGCACTCCCGCGAGCCTTCCGAGAATTTGAAATCCGGCAGAAATTCCGCCGCGAGCACGAGCGCGTTGCGGTATGCCTTGCGCGGCGGACCTCCGCGCCTTCCCCTCTGCGGCGGCGTGCCGCGAGCCTCTCCTCCGCGCGCCGGCATCTCTTCGAGCGGGTCGAACGCCGCCTGAAGCGGGTAGAGTTCCGAAATGCGTTTGACGCCCGGAATGCCGCGCAGTTTTTCTATGTTGAACGGATCCGTCCCGCCAGGAAGAAGCGACACGATCGCATCCGGCCATTCCGGCGACGGGACGAACGCGCGCATAAGCGACGCGCCCCATACCTCCACGGCGACGAATGCGGCGTACCCCAGAGCGAACGCAACCGCCATTCCGCGTCTTCTGCGAAGCGGACGGGCTTCAATCGCGTCCAAGGGGCGCACCGACAGCGCGCTCCGCACCGCGCAGAGCGCGGCCAGGGCGGAAACGGCGACGGCGGCGGCGAACGATATCGCTGGAATGCGCCAGCCGACGGGTATTCCCGCAGGAAAGACGTCCGGCTCGAGAAACGCCCAGACGCAGAGTGCGGAATACACGCCTGCGCATCCGACCGCCCATCCTGCCGCCCCTGAAACTGCGGCTTCGACCGCTGCAATTCCGCATGCGCCGCGCGCGGGCATCCCCGCAGTGCGCAGAATGGCGATTTCGCGTCTGTTCGATTCGCAAGAGACGAGCAGTGAATTCGCAAGAAGGCTGAGCGCCGCAAGCAGGGCGGCGGCGATGGTCAGCGGGCGCGCGTAGTCAAGGCGCCGCGAATCGTCGCTTTTGAACGCTGCGGCCGCCGCTTCGCCGTCCGCCGCGATCAATCCGTCCGGCGCAGGGTCCGGCGCCTTTTCCCAAAGAAGCATCCTGCCGCGGGCCGCGCCTGCGAGACTGTCGAACGCGGCTTTGTTCGCAAAGAATCCAGGGAACCCGCGCGGGAGTCCTGCGTCGTCGAGCACGCCGCATATTTTCACGGGCGCGGTTCCGTTTTCGAAAACGAATTTTATTTCGTCGCCGGGCGCGGGCGGACTGTTCTTGCCGAAACGCCTGAACGCCGATTTCGCGCAGACCGCTTCCGGAACGGAGGATGCGCCGTCCGGCCAGCGGCCCTCCGCGAGCGGAGCCGAATCGAAAGGATTCTTTTCCGGAGCGAGCGCTATCGTGGCGAAGAACGGCGGCCCCTGCATTACGCGCCCGCCGGGCCTGTAGTCGGCAGTGCAGGATGCAAGATCCAGCGTCATGTCGGCGCCGTCCGCTTCTGCGGGTTTCCCGGCGCGCGAATCATGGAACTTCCATGCCGCCCACGGCGCGGCGGCGCGTTTGGCGAGAAGCGGAGCCTGCGCGGAATTAGCCTCCGAAAGGGCGAACGGGAAAACAGCGGCGGCCGTGGCCGCCGCGATCCCCGCCACCGTGCATGCGAAGCGCGTTTTGCCGCGCGCGGCGAAGCGGAATGCGAGGCGGAAGATCATTTGTACGTCTCCAGATAGGCGGACGAGACTTTCGCCGGATCTCCGCAGGTGTCGCACGAGCGCGCGACGGCTCCGTTTTTGATGAAATGGACTTTGTCCGCGCACGCCGCCACTACCGGGTCGTGCGTGACAAGCAGAATCGCGCATTTTTCCGTTTTGTGGAGCGCGGAAAACAGCTCGCACAGGGAATGCGCGGCGGCGATGTCGAGGTTGCCCGTCGGTTCGTCCGCGAGTATCACTTCCGGATCCGCATACAGCGCGCGCGCCACGGCCGCGCGCTGGCGCTCGCCGCCCGACAGCGCGGCCGGACGCCTGTCTAGCGCTTTGGATACGCCAAGCCGCTCCGCAAGAGATTCCAGTCTGTCAAGATCAGGTTTGCGCCCGTCGAGACGTGCAGGCAGAAGTATGTTTTCGCGCGCGGTAAGGGTTTCCGCGAGGTTGAAATCCTGGTATATCACGCCGATATGGCGGCGGCGGAAGGCCGCAGCCTTGGAATCGGACATTGCGGCGATGTCTTCGCCGCCGACGAGTATCGAGCCTGACACCGGCGATACGAGCCCTGCCGCGAGGTGGAGGAATGTGGATTTTCCGCTGCCGCTCGGCCCCATCAGCGCTTCGAACGATCCGGCGGCCAGCGAGAGTGAAAATCCGTCGAGAACCCTGTTTCGCAGTTTGCCGGTGCGGTATTCGTGGATCAGGTTTTCGGCTTTGAGCGCTTCTTGCATTTCCCGTTCTCCGTATGTGTGCGCGCGGCGCGCGCGGTTTGGATGGCGAATCCGCATTGTTAAACGCGCCCGGCGGTCCGCAGGTTCGCCGCGCGTTCCGTGTATATGACAACCGGCGCGGCAGTTTCCGTATGGAAGCCTGCCGCGCCGGTTGCGCCGCGTCCGCACAACCCTAGGTCTGAAGTGCGGATTCCCGCCGGCGTTTACGCCATTTCCGTGCGACCGCGGCGGGAGCGGTTGCGGATGCGTGCACGCGCGGATTTCTTCCGCGCCTTCACGCAAGGCTTTTCAAAATATCGCGTCTCGCGGAGGGTTTTCAAGAGTCCTTCTTTGTCGAGGATCTTCTTGAGCCTCTTGAGGCCTCTTTCAACCGATTCTCCTTTTTTGAGACGAAGCTGTATTGCCATTCTTGTTGTCACCTCCGATCGCGCCCCGGCCGTTGGCGCACCGGAGCGAAGGACGGACAGTTTCCCAAAAACCGTCCGCCGCGTCAAGCCCGTATTTCCTGTTTTTCAAATCCGCCGGTTCCGTTGCGGCGCGGCAGGTTATTTGCTACAATTCCGCCCCATGAGAACGAAAATCATTTTTGCCGTTTTTGCGGCGGCCGCCGCCTCCGCGTTTGCAGGCAAAACCAAAATCGCGTGCATCGGCGATTCGATAACATACGGCACGGGCCTTGCCGACAGGGCTTCGCAGTCGTATCCCGCGCAGCTGCAGAAAATGCTCGACGCGCGCTTTCCCGGGAAATACGAAGTGCGCAACTTCGGCAATCCCGGGCGCGGAATCTACCTGGACTCCATGCGCGGCGCGGAGAAGCGCGGATTCCGCCACATGCCGGAGCACAAGGCCGCGCTCGCGTGGAAGCCCGACATCGTGGTGTGCAACCTTGGCATAAACGACA
>CACYEO010000210.1 GCA_902773475.1 uncultured bacterium
GAAACAACCGGAACAACTGGAAAAAACAACGAGCGCGCACCAAAGGAAAGTTGTTTCAAACAGTTGTTTCCCATAATCAAGAAGCCAGACGGTGAATTACGCAGATGCACGCGGCCGCTCAACTGCCATGGGCGCGAGACATGAGACGCGAGACGCGAGACGCGAAAAATCCTCTCGTCCGACGTCAAAATCTCTCGCGTCTCCCGTCTGACGTCTCACGCCCGGCTCAGACACTTTCAATCGTGTCAATCTTTACCCGATTTGCAGGCTGCATACTGCGGATGGCGGATAGCGGTTAGCCGGCAGAGTGGGGCGCATGATGTGGCAAGGCCGCCCCGGCCTTGCTGCAAGGGCGAGGGCGCCCTTGCCACATCTCTATTGTGGAGCCCTGCCGGCCAATCCACAACCGATTCCCCGAACACTCAAACACTCAAAAACCCAAACACTCAAACACTCAAACACTCAAACACTTTTCTCCGGGCCGGTCACACGCTGGGCGCGAGCCCGACCCTTATTCGAAAAAACTTATGCCGTCCCCGGCCGCTACCGCGTGTTGCCTGTGTACCTGCCCGCGAAAAGAACTATGCCGGGATCGTCCTGCCAGACGAAAAACAGAAACTGCGAATCGAATTTCATTTCGGGCGGGGGCGTCTCCTTCGCCTTTTCAAGCGCGGCGCGGCGCGCGGCGATCAGTTCCTCGTCCGTCATCTTGGCGGATGCGTCCTTCGGCGCGGCCTTTTTGCGGACCGTCTTCTTCTCGCCTTCCACGACTATATCGCCGAATTCAGGTTCGCCCCCCTCGCCGAGCGTAAAGACGGTCTTGCAGACCATCAGTCCGAATCCGGCATTCACGCTGATTTTGTCGAATCCCTTCAGCGGGAATCCCCACTTGCGGAAAAGCGGGGGGAGGAGGAGCTTCGTCCGTATCGAAAAAGCGGGAAAGGATATCCTGTATTTCCCCTCTCCGCGCATCGTAAGCGTTTCGCCGTCCGCGACTGCGGCCGTGAAATCCTCGGACTCGAACGTCTGGCTCCGCAGCGGAGACGGATTTTCCCGCAGGGCGGACGATATGCTTTCGAAACTCCTGAAGCTGAACGACTGCATGACGGCCGGCGCGGTGGCGTTCGTCACGGGTTTCACGAGCCATAGCGAGAGACCGCCTTTGAGCGGCAAGGCGACGGCCTTGAACGACGGCGTTTCCGCCGTGCGCAGGGTGCGCACGCCGCTGATGTAGCGGCGCTTTATCTTCGCGCCGCGCGAGGTTTTGAAATCGTTCGTGTACGATTCAGCCGGATCGAACGGCTCCAGGAAGCGCGGAGTCGCCGAAAACGCCGCGGTCAGCGAGCAGTCGTTGCGGCTGAGTTCCGCGTTCCTGCCGAGGAACGACCATTGCACGCCGTCGGTGGCCATATCGATCCAGTGGTTCGCGTGTTCGCGGTACATGGAGTTCAGAACCTCGCCGCCGTAATTGTCCTGGATGTCGCGGACGTATACCGGGTCGGCCATCGAAATCGGAAGCGGGGTCCAGATCGCGAACATCCCGCGGATGTCGTTGTCCACGCGCGAACGCGGCTTCACCGCATTGCGCCGCACCTCGCCGAAAGACATCGTGAAATCTGAATACAGCCCGATGGTCTTCGCGATGTTGTTGCGTCTTTCCGGCGGCATCGCCGTTCCGAGCGCGGCGGCGATTTTCGATATCCCGAACGGCGGGCAGACCGCCGAGGCCGAATCGTCGGGCATGCACGCCTTGAAGCATTTCACGGCGAACTCGTTCTGGTTCCAGACCGCCGCGCCGCACGAAGCGGCTGCGAGCGCGAATATTGCTGTAAATTTTATTTTCGTGTTTTGCATGTTTGCACCTGAATGTCATTCGTCGAGCGAACCGGCGTAGAGTCCGCGCTTGATTTTCATGGACGGCGTCCGTTCGAGCGGCTCGAAGCGGACTTCGATCTTCCGCGGAATCTTGTAGTCGGCGACGGACGCCCTGCACACGCCCTGCACGTACGAGACCGTGAACGCGCGCAGCTCTTCGCGGGTGAGGGATTCGCGCTTCAAATGCGCGGCGGCGGCTTCGCCGTCCGGCACAACGATCGCGCCCACATGTTCGCCGGTCTCTCCCCGCGAGCGCCAGCCCAGCACCAGCACGTCCTTCAGCAGCGGCGAATGTTCAAGCGGCCTTTCGACCTCTTCCGGGTAGATGTTCTTTCCCTCGCGGTTCACGATAAGCGATTTGCAGCGTCCGCAGATGGAAATGTCGCCCCGCACGCCGGCGCGCACGATGTCGCCCGTGCGGTAGAAACCGTCGGCGTCGAACGCGGCGCGCGTCTGCTCATCGTTGCGCCAGTAGCCTTTCATGACGGACGGACCCTTGAGCAGAAGCTCCCCGGCGCCGGAATTGTCGGCGCCCGCGATTTTCCATTCGTACCCGTCGAGCACGGGGCCGACCGTCCCGGGGATGAATTGCCCCGGGCGCGGATAGGCCACGCCGGGAGAGCATTCCGTTATGCCGTATCCTTCAAGCACGGACAGGCCGATCTTGCGGAAGCCTTCGAGCGTGTCGAGCGAAACCGGCGCGCCGCCGATCCCCAGAAGCCGCAGCCTGCCGCCGAAGCGTTCCAGTATCTTTTTGGCGACGAACTTGCGCGAAAAGCCGAACTTGAACAGACCCGACGCGATCAGCGATTTGCGGATCTGCGAATCGATGCGCGCATACAGTTTCTCGGCCAGGAGCGGAACCGCCAGGATCACGGTGGGCCTGACGGCGAGGATGTCGTCCGCCACCGTGCGGAGCGAACGCACGAACGCCACCGACGCGCCGACGGACATCGGCAGAAGGAAGTTCCCGGTGAACGAGAAGGCGTGGAAGAGGGGGAGGACGTTCAAGAAACAGTCGTCCGGGAAGAACGGGACGCGCGCGAGCGTGGCGGAGACGTTTGCCGTGAAATTCCCGTGCGAAAGCATCACGCCCTTCGGACGGCCCGTCGTGCCGGACGAGTATATGAGCGAAGCGATGTCGCCGTCCTGCGGCTTTGCGGCGGCGTAGGCTTCTGCCGCCATCGCGGCGGGCGTTTCGCAGCGCGCGAGCATCGACGGAAGCGCGTCGCACTCCACGCCTGGAAGCGACGGAGCGGAGGCGGCGTCCGGCGCGCCGGTCCACACCACGCGGCGCAGCCCGGGGAGGGATTTCACGGCCTCGCGGACTGTCGCGGCCTGCGCGGTCTGCGCGAAGAGCACGGCCGCTCCCGAATCCGAAAGAATGTGGCGCGCTTCGCCCGCGCGGAGTTTCGGATCGAGCGTAGTCACTGTCGTGCCGGCGCCGGAGAGCGCCAGGTAGAGTTCGATCCAGAGCGGAGAGTTGTCGAGCATCACCGCGGCCACGTCGCGGCCCGGCTCCAGCTTCAGCGGGCGGAGCGCCGCATAGAGCGAGCGCACGCGGGAAAGAGTCTGGGCGTATGTCATTCCGCGCCAGGCGTTCCCTTCCCAGAAACGCATGAACACGGTGTCCGGAGAGGTTTCCGCCGCGCGTTCGAAAAGGTCGCGCACGGTCATGCCGCCACCGCCTTTGCGAAAACGGCCGCGAACACTGCGATATTGGCGAATACCGCAGCGACGGCGGAAAGGACGAACCACAGGAGCACCGCGCCCCAGGGGAAGGAACGCGGCTGCGGCGGCCGTGCGAGGCGGCCCTGCATCACGCCCAGCAGATCGCCCGAAAACGCGGCGAAGCGTCCGCTGCCGAAAACCAGCGAAAGCCCGCGCAATATCGCGGCGATCAGCGCGACGCGCCCGGCGAACGCGAGAGCGTCGGCGAAGAGCGCCAGCGCCAGCGAGCAGAACGCCACCGCGCGCACGGAGGCCGGCCCCGCGCCCGAAAGCGCCGAAGCCGCGTCCGAAAGTCCGGGCAGGAACGTCCACGCTTCCGCCATATTGCGCACAAGCTCTTCTATTTCAGGGATCGGGACGATTCTTCCGCAGACTGCAGGGACCGCCCGCGCCGCAAGCAGATAGAGAACCGCGATTGCGGGAAGTTTCGAGATTCCGGAAAGACGGCTGAACGGACGCGCGGCGAGTTCGCACATTCCGTAGCCCGGCGCGCGCGGACGGATTTCAGCCCCCAGACAGAAGGCGGCAAACCACGCCGTCCATATCTTCATCAGGGAAAGAGCCGTTGAAACGCATATAAACGCGGCGGGGCGCGCCATCCCGGCGAAACTCCGCACCGAAGCGTCCCACTGCGGGGGAAGGACGACGAACGGAACCGCAGCCAGCGGTTCGGCAAAGCCCGTGCGGATCGAAACGACGATGCGGAAAGCCGCGACGGCCGCGAAAGACACCGCTGCGGCGGCGCGCGGCGGAAGCCGCAGGACCGATGCCGCGGGGGCGGAGAGGAAATCTCCGGCCCTGACGACTCCGGCGCTGCGCGCATCGGGAGCGTCGGACGCGGATGTGAAAGCGAACATCCTGATCCACAGCAGGAAAAGCGAGCAGTCCGCGATTGCGAGAACGTAACCGTGCCACATCTTTTCCGTCCCCCCTCAGCGGTTGCGCCTGAAAAGCCTGAGACCTGCGACGAAGAATATCGCCGCCGGGAGGAACGCTGCAACGGGCGGCGTCGCCGTTTCGAGCATCCCGCGGAGCGTGCGGCAGGCGGGATCGCCCGGAGGCGGAACCGCCCAGCCGCGCTCTGCAAGCGCGGCGCAGCCTATCATGCAGACTATGGTCAGGGCGAAAAAGGCGAAAAACATCGCGATCGCGCCGAGAACCCCTTTGAAGATGGACTGCCTGCCGGTGGCGACTCCGGCAGGTATCGCAAAGAGTGTTATGATTATGCAGGCGAAAGGCGCGGCGGCCTTGGCCCATGCGTCGTAGATCTGGCGCGTCCGGGTGGGCGCGGGAACCGAAGGACGCCCTTGTATGTAGCGGAAGCGGTCGCGGACGGGCAGGAAATTCAAATCGCTCTCGGTGAGGGCAAGATCGCGCGGCGTTTCGGAAAATCCGGCGAGAACGCGCAGCGGAAGGGCGTCGAGACCGGGCGAGGGGGAGGGTTTCTGCCGGCCCGCCGCGTTGAAATAAGTCCACTTCGCCCCGTAAAGCCACCATTGCCCGTCGAGAAATCTCGCACGGTCCGCCCGGACGCTGAAAACGCCGGGTTCCACGATCTGCACGTCTTCAAGATCCGAAGCGTCGGGCGACAAGACGCGCCTGGCCGTCCATGTGCGGTTGATGCCGGGAAGATCGGGCGCGAACGTATTGCGCTTCTCCTCCATCGCCTCGATGCGGAACTTCGCCTTGCGGAAATCCTCCGCCCATTTCGAATGCTTCGGAACGAAAGCCTCGTTTATCCATGCCACGGCCGCGGCGCACATCACGGCCCATACGAGAATCGGACGGACGATCGCGGCGAAGCCGACCCCGCTTGCGCGCATGGCGGTGATCTCGCTGTGGCGGCAGAAATTCCACATCGTGTAGAGCGTGGCAAGGAGAAGCGCCGCCGGCATGAGCCACTGGAAGTACGGGGCGATGTATCCGCAGAAAAAGCGGACGATGTCGGAAAAAGCCGGGCCGGCTTCCATTATGCGTCCGAATGAACCGAATAGTTCAAACAGGACGAATATAGACAGAAATCCCGCCGTGCAGTAGAACAGCGGGATCGCGAATTCCCGGAAAACGTATCTGAAAAGAATCCGCACCGGATTGCACCCTCCGCAACGGGAGGTCAGGCCGCAGACTTGGCGGGCTTCGACGGGGCGGGCGCCTTGGCGGGAGCCGCCGCAGGCTTGTCGGCGGGCTTCGCTGCGGGAGCGGGCTTGGCCGGGGCGGGGGCGGGTTTAGCTGCGGGAGCCGGCTTCGCCGCTTCGGGGGCCTTGGCGGGAGCCGCCGCGGGCTTGGCCGCAGGTTTCGCGGCCGGAGCGGGCTTGGCCGCTTCGGGAGCCTTGGCTGGAGCCGGAGCGGGCTTCGCAGCCTCGACGGGGGCGGGAGCGGGAACTGCAGGGGCGGCGGCCTCGGGCGTTTCCACAGGAAGCGGATCCTGGGCCGCGGCGGCGGTCTGCGTCTCCGCTGCCTTTTCATCGCCCAGCACGGAATTGTCTACCGACTTGGACGTAAGGCATGCGAGGAGAAGCGTGGTGACGAGAAAGACGGTTCCGAGAATCGCCGTGGCTTTCACAAGGACGTTTCCGGCGTCCGCGCCGAAGACATCGCCGCCGGCGCCGCCGATGACGCCGCCGAGCCCGCCTTCTTTGGGCTTTTGCAGAAGCACCGCGCCCGCAAGGAGGATGCAGGTGGTTATTTCAATGAAGTAGAGCAGTCCGATGAAGAAGTTCAACATTTTGCACAGCCTTTCTTTGCAAGCCTCGTTTGGCTTGTTTTTCAAGGCGGGAAGTTAACCATAACCGCCCCGGAAAATCAAGCCGAAACGGTAAAACAAGTGCAATTTGCGCAAATTCGCGCGCGCATGGAGAAGAAGAAGGGGAAAAAGGGGAAAGGGAAGTGTTTGGGTGTTTGGGTGTTTGGGTTGGGAATGCGGCGCGGGGCCAAGCCCCTTGAACCGGCAGGGCGTGCA
>CACYEO010000211.1 GCA_902773475.1 uncultured bacterium
TCCACCGACGGCGTGAAGGTGATGCCGTTGGCTTCCGCGTCGATCGTGGAGCCGAGCGCGTAGATGTATACGGTCTTTTCGGTCTCGCCCGCGGGTATCGTCACGGACGAAATCCTGTCTTTGAAGTTGGCGGCCTGGCTGCCGGCCGATATGCCCAGTATGCCGTCTGCGAAAACATCGTCCGTGCTGTCGTTCACGACGGGATTGAGGTTCACCGTGACGGCGTCCGTATACGCTTCGGAAAGTTCCACCGTAAGCCTGGCCTTGGGAATGTTGTACGCATTGTCGGCCGCGATCGTGGCCGAAGCCTCGCCGTCGTTCAAAGTAAAGCGCACGAACGGATCGGGCGACTTCACGCAGGCGATGCGGCGCGTCACGAAATTGTTGATAAGATGTCCGGTCGAATCGTATATGTTCGTGGGGCTGGTGCCCATGTATATTTCCGTCTCCGTGTCCGGAGTCACGCCTTTCAGCCGGAACCACACGTTCGTCGCGCCGGCGGGGATGGTCACGGGATAGACCTGGACGGCGTTTTCGCCGCTTCCGTACGTCTGGACGGCCTGACCTTTCAGCGAAAGCGTCGCGCAGTTCGTGTCCGCCACGCGCAGATACACCGTGAAGCCGTCGTTGGCGGACGAGTTGCCGCCGGGGATGTATATCGACGGCAGATGCGTCCCCGTCGTTTCCGTCATGCCGCTGTATATTTCGCGCCAGATCGGTGTTTCGCCGGCGTCGTTGTCGTAGTACGAATCGAAATCGACGGTGTTCAGGTATATCCCGGCCTTTTCAAGGTTGATGTCGCGGATTTCATCCCGGTATCTGCTTGGAGGATTCGATATGCTCTCCGGGCCGAAACAGAAATCCACCGGGGTTTTGCTTTCGGCATCGACAATCTGCCAAAGGTTGTCGTTGTAGAGTTTGTATGTCGGATTCCCCTCGGCGGGCGCCTCGGTGCCGTCGGCGGCGGCCAGCTTCAGCGGCATCGCAAGGTCGCCGGCCCTGGTCTTGTAGGTGACGTGCATCACCGTGTATTCCCATGCGGAACCGGGATCGGGCTCGAGCGTGAACGTCGCTTCGCGGAGACGTCCGTTGACGATGATGCCCAGTTTGAGGGGGCTGTTCGCCGCATCGTATTCCTTGTCGCCGGACCCGATGTACTGTATTGTCCAGCTGTTCGTCCAGGCCTCGTCAAGACGGCCGTGGCTGTCGGCGGCGGGCTTGTTCAAGAGCAGGATGTCGAAGTTTATCTCTTCGCCCAGGCGCACGGGATCGTCCGGGTTGGGGAACGTGTGCTGGTCGGTCGGAACGGCGTAGATGCTGCGTATCGCGCCGTCCGCGTATGATGCGGCGGGGACTGCCGCCGCGATTGCGGCGGCGACTGCCGCGCGTGCGAAATTTCCGATGAGGGTTGCGATCGTTTTTTTCATGACCGATCTCCTTTCTAAAGTTTGGCGCCGGCGGCGGACGCCGCCGCTCCGGCACGCGCCGGGGCGCCCTTGGAGCCTATGCGTTCTTTCCAGATCGCGCCGGCGCGCGCGTCTGCGGCGGAATCGCCGCCGCGCGCGTCCATGCCGCCTTGAAGCTGTCTGCGCACGAGTTCGCGTTCCCGTCTGACGTATTCGTCGTCGCGCTTTTTCAATTCGTCGAGTTCTTTGCAGAGCGGCAGCCATCCCGGGTATTTCCGGGGATTGCCGTCGAGTTCCGCCTGGACTGCGGACATCGGAGCGCCCGGCGGCAGCGCCGCGCGCGCCTTTTCCACGAATTCCTCGGCCATGTCGCGCTTGATCGCAAGCTGCATGCGGGTTTCGCGCTCGCGCTCTTTGGAAAGCGCCGCGAATTCCGCCGCGAATTCCGGCGACGAAAGTTTCTCGACCGGCCCGGCCTCTTGCACGGGCTTCCCGGCGGCAGGCCGGGCGTCTTCGGCCGCCGGTTTTTGCGCGTCTTCCGGCTTTTCGCCGCGCCGGCATCCGCACAAGACGATGGAGACGGCAAGGGCGAAAACAACCGCAAGCCTTGCGCAGACAAGGCTTTGAAGCGCGTTTTTCGTGCGTTCAAACATCGTTTTCACCGTTCAAGGGCACAACTAGCCCAAAGACGGAAGCATTTTACCACCGTTCCATTTCGCGGGCAAGACAAAACAGGGGAAAATATGCAATGCCCTGCGCATTGCATGAATGAATCGCGCGGCTATTGGACGATCGTGCCGGAATCGAGGCGGAGGACCGTGCCGCAGCGCGACGCAGCCTCGGCGGAATGCGTGACCATCACAAGCGACATCGTGCCGCTTTCCGAAAGCTCGAAAAGAAGATCCATTATCTCCGCGCCGGTGAGACTGTCGAGATTTCCGGTAGGCTCGTCGGCAAGTATGAGTTCCGGATTGCACATCAGCGCGCGCGCAAGCGCCACGCGCTGCTGCTCGCCGCCGGAAAGTTCCGACGGCATGTGCCGGACGCGTCCGGAAAGCCCCACCCTGTCGAGAAGATCCAGCGCGCGGGCGCGCGCTCCGGAACGCGCGATCCCGCCGGCCGCGAGCGACGGCAGAAGCACGTTTTCCACGATATCGAGATCCGGCAGCAGATGGTACGACTGGAACACGAAACCTATCTTCCGGGCGCGCAGACGCTGACGCCTGCGCCCCGCAAGGAACCCGCCGAAAAGCGGAACGCCGTCCACAAACACGTTTCCTGAGTCGGGCGCGTCCAGCCCGCCGAGAATGTTGAGAAGCGTGGTCTTGCCCGCGCCGCTGCGTCCGACTATCGCGACGCGGCTGCCGGCTTCCACGGAAAACGACACGCCTTTGAGAATCCTAAGCGGAGATTTGCCGCGCCCGCGATAGGTCTTTTCAAGACCGCGCGCTTCAAGAACAGTCATGACCGCAGCGCCTCCACCGGGTTCTTGCGCGCGGCGGCGGTCGCGGGAACGAGCGA
>CACYEO010000212.1 GCA_902773475.1 uncultured bacterium
GACCAGATCGGCCAGGTCCGCCGCGACCCGATGGCGATGCTGCCGTTCTTCGGCTACAACGTGGCCGACTACTTCCAGCACTGGCTCGAGATGGAGCGCACCTCCCCCAATCCGTCGAACCTCCCGAAGATCTACTTCGTGAACTGGTTCCGCAAGGGCAAGGAAGACGGCCGCTTCATGTGGCCCGGATTCGGCGACAACAGCCGCGTGCTGAAGTGGATCTGCGACCGCATCGAAGGCAAGGTGAAAGCCAACGAAACCGCGATCGGCAATCTTCCGTTCTTCAAGGACATCGACCTTTCGGACAACGTGGGCGAGAAGGGCTTCACTGTCGTGCCCGAGGATCTCAAAGAAATCCTTACTGTCGACGTCGAAGGCTGGAAGAAGGAGATCGCGACCGTCGGCCAGAGCTACGACGAATACGACAAGAAGGCCTCGAAGGACAATCCCGCGGTTCTCGAGAACGCCCGCCGCGTTCCCGCCGCGCTCCGCGCGAAGCTCGCGGAAATCGCCGCCGCGCTCGGCTGAGCGCCCTCCGGCGAAACGGAAAAGAGAGACGGACGCCGCAAGGCGCCCGTCTCTCTTTTTGCATGTTTCCGCAGCGCCGCAGCCGCGCGGCCTGTCAGCCGGCGCGCTGCGCGTACGCGTTCATCAGGCATCCCGCAAGAAGTATCCTGCGCTCTTCCGGGGAAAGCCCTTTAAGAAGGAGTTCCGCTTCGCGCGCACCGCCGTCTTTGGCGATGAAAACCGCGCGGACGCTTTCCGCGCCGCCTTCTACGGCTTTGCGGATGCCGGGCAGCCAGACCCAGTCGCCCGTTTCAAGCCCGAATTCCGCGCCCGCCGGCAGCGTGAACGGAAGCATTCCCCAGTTCACGCAGTTCGAGCGGTAGCGCTTTGTCGCGAATTCCCGGCAGATGTTCGCGCCGCCGCCGAGCACGCGCTGGCAGGACGCCGCCTGTTCGCGCGCCGAACCGTCGCCCGGCTTTTCGGCGAAAATCACAGAAGCGATTCCGGTGCCGGCGGGAACGCCGCCGGCGATTCCGGCGGCGGCGAGCGCGGCCTCCGCCTCCGGCGGGACGTTCCCCGCCGCGAGCGATTTGTCCATCGCCTTTGCGGCGCGCGCTCTTTCCACGTATCCCGGATCGCGGCGCGAAAGCGCGAATTCCGCAAGACGCAGCGGATTCGAGCGGTAGCTCGACGTTTCGCCCGACGGGATCAGTTCGTCGGTGGTGGTGACCGGATCGTGCAGGACGGACGCGAGGCGCAGAAGGAGATTTTCCGGCATCGCCGGGATCTCCGGCCAAGGAACGATGTTCGGTCCGTAGCGGAGCGGGACGGACGGATCGGCTTTCCCGAAGCCGCAGTAGACGCGGCGTTCGTACGGTTTGCGGTCGTATTCGCGGCGGCGCGGCGCGGGGCTTTCGTATTCCATTTCGTCCGCCGGCGTGACGATTCCGCCGTTCGCAGCCGTCGCCGCGATCGAACGCGCGTCCATCAGCATCACGGCCGCGAGCTGCCCGTCCCCCGGCTTGGAGCCTTCGCGGTTGGGGAAGTTGCGCGTGGTGTGGCGCGCCGAAAGCGTATCGTTCGCCGGAACGTCGCCCGCGCCGAAGCACGGGCCGCAGAAGCACGGCTTCACGACAGCCCCGGCCTCGCACAGGGCGGCGCGGATTCCGCCGCGCGTGATTTCAAGATCGACAGGCGCGCTGGGCGGATAGACGGCAAGTTCGAACTCTCCGTTTCCGGTACCGCGGCCCGCGAGAATCGCGGCGGCTTCGGCGATGTTGCCGTACAGTCCGCCCGCGCACCCGGCGATCACGCCCTGCTGCACGCGGATGCGCCCGTTTTCAAGCTTGTCCGCGAGATGGAGCTTTACGCGCCCGCCCGTGATGCTTTCCGCGCGCTTTTCCGTCTCGCGCAGGATGTCGCCCGCGTTTTCGCGCAGTTCGCGCAGCGTCACGGCTTCCGAAGGGTGGAACGGCATGGCCGCCATGGGTTCGACGGACGAAAGGTCGATTTCGATCATGCCGTCGTACACCGCGCCGTCTTCGATCGACAGCGCGCGGTAGTCGTCCGGCCTTCCGTGTACGGCGTAGAATTCCTCCACCGCGCCGTCTGTTTCCCATATAGAGGAAAGACAGGCTGTTTCCGTGGTCATCACGTCGATGCCAATGCGGAAATCGATGTCGAGCGCGGCAACGCCGGGGCCTGCGAATTCGAGTATTTTGTTTTTCGCGAATCCGTTTTTGTACACTGCGCCGCACAGGGCTATTGCCACGTCGTGCGGGCCCACGCCCTTGCGGGGCGCGCCGGTCAGCCACACCAGGACGGTCTCGGGCGCGGGAATCTCCCATTTGTCGCCGAGAAGCTGGCGGACGAGTTCGGGTCCGCCCTCCCCCACGCCCATCGTTCCGAGCGCGCCGTAGCGCGTGTGGCTGTCCGAGCCCAGGATCATTGCGCCGCAGGCGGCCATTTCTTCGCGCGCGTATTGGTGGATCACCGCCATGTTCGGCGGCACGTACGCCCCGCCGAAACGCCGCGCCGCGGAAAGGCCGAAGAGGTGGTCGTCCGCGTTTATCGTGCCGCCGACCGCGCAGAGGCTGTTGTGGCAGTTCGTGAGGGCGTAAGGCACGGGAAAGCGTTCCAGCCCCGACGCCGAAGCGGTCTGTATCACGCCAACGTATGTGATGTCGTGCGACACGAGCGCGTCGAATTTCACGGCGAGCGCGCCGTTCGCGGATTTCGTTCCGTGCGCCGCGAGCATGCGCGAAGATATCGTGCGGCCGGCGCCGCCGGCCGCGGAAGCGTCCGCCGGCGCGGGCCGGCCGCCGCGGACGGAGATTTTTCCACTGTGGAGTCTGATCATTTCGTATTTCCTTTGCGAGGGGGCGTCACGCCGCCGCTTCTCTGCGCTTGCGCACGACGGAGATGCGCCAGATCGCAAGACCGCCGAGCATGGACAGGAACGCCATGCCGATCCAGAACACCGCTATCCAGTTCAAGGTGTAGTCGTACCCGAATATGTTCAGCGTGGTGTCGTAGAATCTGTTTATGACCGATCCGTCGGGCCCGATCAACTGTCCGCTCTTTAGAAGTTTATACCCGTCTTCAAGCACCTTTGTGCCGTCTTCGAGCGTAGCGACTTTGTCGGGAAGCCTGCGGATGAAGAACGACGATACGAGTTCCTGCACGCCTGCGCCGAAATAGTTGCCGAGACCGGCGATGCCGAGCGCCGCGCCGGCCGCTATGCGCGGAACCAGGTCTACCGCCATCAGTCCGCCCAGGAATGTAAGGAGGATGCCTACCGCGAGGCCGAACAGGACCATTGCGGTGATGTCGACCCAGAGATGCCTGCCCGGAATCAGCATGAACATCGAAAGCGACGTCACGTTCATCAGCCCTGCGATAAACGTCAGCTGGTGCCGGCTGCCTTTGAAGAACTTGTCCGATATGATGCCGGACAGTCCCGACGACACGGCTCCGACTATGGAATTGATCGACACGATGATGCCGGCCATTTCAGGCGTGTAGCCTTTGACCTCAAGGCAGAACGGCCCCCAGCTCGCTATCGCGTAGCGGCTGGCGCAGAAAAGGCCGCCGGACAGCGCCACAAGCCAGACGACCCAGTTGGTTATGGCGAGCTTCTGTCCTTTGCGCACGTCTTCCGCCGCGAGTGCGTCCTGTTTGCTGGGGGGCTCGCCTTTGTATTCGTTCACTTCCGGCAGCCCCATCGAGGCCGGAGAGTCGCGGAAAAACATAAGCGCTACCGCCACGCCTGCGAATCCCATTGTGGAAGAACTCCAGAACGCGCTTCTCCATCCGTATTGCGCGCCGAAATGGGTGGAAACGAAAACCATCACGATGCCGGTGCTTATGTAGCACAGGGCCTCGCCGAGGTTGTTGGAGCACGACCAGATGCCGTAGAAAGTCCCGCGCTCGCTCTTGGCGTACCAGCGCGACTGTCCCACCACGCAGCACGCCGCGCCTGTCGCCTGCGCGAATCCGTTCACGAACCACAGGCAGAGCATGACAAGAAACGGCAGATGGAATCCGACCAGAAGGTTCATGCAGGCGGACACGAAAAGCCCGAATGCAATGAACTTGCGCACGTTCGCCCTGTCCGCGAGAAATCCGTTCACCACTTTGCCGACGGCGTATGCCCAGAAAAGGGCCAAACCCACTGCGCCGAGTTCGGTCTCGGTGTACGCACCCTGGTCGATCATCGACTTTTTCGTCATCGAGAACACGAGGCGGCAGGTGTAGAAAAGTCCATAGACGAGAAGCATCGAGCAGACCTGTTGCCAGCGCTGGCTTTTGTATATTTTGGCGATTCGGGCCTTGTCCGTGATTGCGGGGGCGGCGGGCGCTTTTTTGAACCAATCGAGCATTTTTCGTTTTACTCCTGTAGTCTGCTTTTCCGCCTTTGGCGGAGATAAATCGCAATGGCGCGGAATTGTACCAGAAAGGCGGCCTGCGGGCAAGCAGGCCGGGTCATTCGCTCTTTGCGACGTTTTCGAAATAGAATCCCATGTTCGCTGCCACGGGGCGGTAGCCCGTGCGCTTTTCGTTGTGGCGGTTGGGGATGGAGGATCTGCTGTTCTTCCCGTCCCAGAAAACGAGAGTCGCGGAACCGCCGCCGTCCATGTTCACCGCGTCGGCGGCGCCGGCGGCTTTCAGCATGCGCGCCAGATCCCCCATCGAAGCGCCTTCGGAATACCCCTTCTGCCTGCCGTCCACGACCAGCGCGTACAGCCAGCGTCCGTCCGCCGAAAGCCCCATTGCGGTGCGCGGCGCGACCTTGGGCGTATACTGTTTGCGCGGCGGGCGCACCCGTCTGCCGTTTTTCATTATGAGTTCGGTGTCGTACGAAGGATGCGCCACCGAAACGGAGGGGACGTCGGCGTCCGCAATGCGGCTTGTGATGGCGGCGGTGTTGTTCGTGAAGACCACCACCATCGGGCAGCGGTTCGTCGCATGCGACACTACTTCGCCTTCGGAAACGAAAAAGTTCAGGAACGAACCGTATTTGTGGTTGTGCGGTCTGACCCACGGAATCCAGGCGGACGTGTTCAGCGCGAACACCATGTTCGTGCCGTTCGCGCGGTGCTCATCAAGGAAATCCTGCGTGGTCTGCCGTTTCGCGTCTATTTTGAGCGGCTTCGCGGAATAGTCCGGCATCTGGTTGCCCCATTCGCGCGGACGCCGCGTCCCCGTCACGCGCAGCCCCGGAGTGCGCAGATCCACGCGCACGAGGTGGTTGGCCATTATCCGCGGCTCGTCTACTTCCACGCAGATGTATTTCACCCCCGGGGCGATGTCGTCCGCGCGTCTCCAGTCAACCTTTTCCGGGCATTTTCCGCCTGCCGCGGAAAATGCCATTGCGGCGGCTGCCGCCAAAAACAAGGCGATTCTTTCCATTTTGCCGGTCCTTACCCTTCCTGTTTGTCTTTTTCCTGCGTTTTCACGCACTGCAGGCATCCTGTCAAGCGCAACATTATAACATATTCGGGGCGCGGGCGGCTGGATGCGTCCGATTCCTCCGGGCGCATCTGCGTAATTCACCGTCTCGCTTTTTGATGACGGGAAACAACTGTTTGAAACAACTTTCCTTTGGTGCGCGCTCGTTGTTTTTTCCAGTTGTTCCGGTTGTTTCCA
>CACYEO010000213.1 GCA_902773475.1 uncultured bacterium
CTCCAACAAGAAGCCCTGGAAGCAGAAGGGCACGGGCAACGCCCGCGCCGGTTTCCGCCAGTCGCCCGTGTGGCGCGGCGGCGGCGTGGCGCACGGCCCCCATCCGCGCTCCTACGCGCAGAAGATCAACCGCAAGGTGATGAAGCTCGCCTTTGCGCGCGCGCTTTCCGAGAAGATCCGCGACGGACAGGTCGCGGTGGTCGAGGAATTCCGCTTTGCGGAGCCCAAGACGAAGCTCATGGCGGCGCTTCTCAAGAAGGTCGGCGCCGACCGCAGCGTGGTGGTAGTCACGGCCGCCCCCGACGAAATCGTCGAGCGCGTGACTTCCAACATTCCGCGCGCCGTCGCGCTCCCCGCGAGCGCGGTGGACGTCTACACGCTTCTCAAGAGCCGTCTCGTCGTGGCCGACAAGGCCGGTTTCGAGGCGCTTTCCGCGAGGCTCGCGGTTTCCGGCAAGGAGGGCTGAAATGGACAACATCGTAAAAGCGGTGCAGACCACCGAAAAAGGCAGCAGGCTCTCCGCGCTGAACAAATACTTCGTGGAAGTCGACGCCAAGGCGTCCAAGCCGCAGATCAAGGAAGCGGTGGAGAAGCTTTTCGGCGTGCATGTAACGGCCGTGAACACGGCGAACATGAAGAGCGGACTGCGCACGGTGCGCGGCACGCGCCGCCAGGTGCGCGATTCCGCCTGGAAGCGCGCGATCGTGACCGTCAAGCCGGGCGAGCGCATTGAAATCGTCTAAAGGAAAACGCAAATGGCACTAAAGACATTCAAGCCGCGTTCGTGCGGCATGCGCTTCCGGGTGGCCCCCACGTTCGAGGAGATCACCGAAAAGCGTCCGGTCAAGAGCCTCACCGAGGCCGTCCGCAAGCACGCCGGGCGCAACAACCAGGGCCGCATCACGGTGCGCCACCGCGGCGGCGGCGTCAAGCAGCGCTACCGCATCGTCGACTACAAGCGCGTGAAGCGCGACATGTCCGCGACGGTTGAAGAGATCGCGTACGATCCCATCCGCACGGCGAACCTCGCCCTTCTGAAGTACGAAGACGGCACGCTTTCCTACATCCTGTGCCCCGCAGGTCTCAAGACCGGCGACAAGGTGTCGAGCGGCGAGACGGCCGAAGCCGCCCCCGGCAACGCCCTTCCGCTCGGGAAGATCCCGCTGGGCCTGCAGGTCCACTGCGTGGAACTCGTGCCCGGGCACGGCGCGCAGATCTGCCGCAGCGCCGGCAACAACTGCCAGGTCATGGCCCGCGACGGCGGCAAAGTCACGCTGAAGCTCCCCTCGGGCGAAGTGCGCGTGTTCGACGCCCGCTGCTACGCGACGGTCGGAGCGGTCGGCAACGGCGAATGGGGCTCCGTCAAGCTCGGCAAGGCCGGACGCAAGCGCTACATGGGCATCCGCCCGACCGTGCGCGGCGTGGCGATGAACCCTGTCGACCACCCGATGGGCGGCGGCGAAGGCCGCACGAGCGGCGGCGGCAATCCGCGCTCCCCGTGGGGCAAACTCGCAAAGGGCGGCAAGACGCGCAAGCCCGGCAAGACCTCCAATCGCGTCATCATCAAGCGGAGAAAGTAATCCATGTCCCGTTCACTCAAGAAAGGGCCTTACGTGGAACAGTCGCTTCTCGACAAGGTCGAGAAGCTGACGAAGGCCGGCAAGCAGAAGCAGCCCATCAAAACATGGAGCCGCCGTTCGATGGTGATCCCCGATTTCGTGGGTCTCACGTTCGCGATCCACAACGGACGCCAGCACATGCCCGTTTTCATAACGGAGAACATGGTCGGCCACCGCCTTGGCGAATTCGTGCCCACGCGCACGTTCAAAGGCCACGGCGCACACGTAGAGAAGGCCAAGAAGTAAGGAGCTCCGGAATGGAATTCACAGCATTGACCAAAAACGCCCGCATGTCGGCGGCCAAGGGCCGTCCGCTTGCGCGCGCCTGCCAGGGTCTGCCGGCGCTTCAGGCGCTGAAGGCAGTCGAATTTTCGCCCCGCAAGGCGGCGAAGATCCTCAAGGACACGATAAAGAGCGCCATCGCAAACGCGGAGAACAACGGCGGCGCGTCCGCCGCGTCCCTCAAGGTGAAACTCTGCGTGTTCGACGAATCGGTGCGCGTGCGCCGCTACTGGCCCACGGCACGCGGCTCCGCGCATCCGATCGCGCGGCGCCTCTGCCACTGCAAAGTCGTTCTCGAGAACTAGGAGACCAAACAACCATGGGACAGAAAGTAAACCCGATCGGTTTCCGCGTAGGCGTGGACCACGCCTGGCGCAGCTGCTGGTTCGCGCCCAAGAAGACGTTCGGCGCGTATCTGGCCGAGGACGAGAAGATCCGCAAAGCCGTGAAGAAACAGCTCTCCGGCGCGGGACTCTCGAAGATCCTCATCGAACGCTACGCCAACCGCGTGCGCGTGTCGCTCTTTTCGGCCCGCCCCGGCACGATCATCGGCCGCAAGGGCGAAGACGCCGACAAGGTGCGCGCGATGCTCGCCAAGCTCACCGGCAAAGAGATATACCTTGACATCAAGGAAGTGCGCGACGCCGACGCGGACGCGCAGCTCGTGGCCGAGGCGATAGCGCAGCAGCTCGAACGCCGCGCCTCCCTCAAGCGCGTCATCAAGCGCGCCGAGAAGGTGGCGATGGACATGGGCGTGGACGGCATCAAGATACACGCCTCCGGGCGCATCAACGGCGCGGAAATCGCGCGCGTCGAATGGGCCAAGGAAGGCAAGGTGCCGCTGCACACCCTGCGCGCCCGCATCGACTACGGCTTCGCCGAGGCCAACACGACCGCAGGACTGATCGGCATCAAGGTCTGGATCTGCAAGAAGGAAGATTTCCAGCCCGCCCGCCAGGGCGGACGCCGCGAAGGAGGTAACCGCCATGCCCCTCATGCCTAAGCGCGTAAAGTACCGCA
>CACYEO010000214.1 GCA_902773475.1 uncultured bacterium
CGTGCTGTCCGCCCAGTACATGAACCTTACGAAGCATGACGACGTGCTCACGCTGTCGCCGTCCATCAGTTTCGGGGCGGAGCTGAAGAGCATTGCGGGATCTTACATGCTTCCGCACCGCTGGGGACTCGGCGGCAACACTACGCTGTACGGCGGCTGGTCTGATCTCGACGTGGACAACATAGTCCCGAATCTGGATCTTGAAGGTTCCGGATGGTTCGGCGGCGTGCAGCATTCCGAGACGCTCTACGAGGACGATTCGCATCTGTGGTCGATTTCCGGCGGCCTGCTGCTCAGGCGGATCGAAGACTGCTATTCGGCATACAGCAAGAAGCTCAACGAGCGCGAAGTGACCATCCTGCCTGCGACGCTCGCGATCAGTTATTCCGACAAAAGCACGGATTGCTTCGGCGGCCGCAATTTCGCAACCGTGCAGGCGGTATACAACATGGCGACATCCGGCGACAGGCTCTCGCAGATGTGGACGAAAGCGGACGACCACTACTGGGTCGCGCGCTGGCAGCTCGCCAGGCTCCAGCCGGTCTTCGGCGTACCCGACAGCACCCGGAACAAGGATCTGCACCAGTGGATGATGTTCTTGAAGCTCGAAGGCCAGTACACGTCCGACACGCTCATACCAATGGAAAAACTCTCTCTCGGCGGGTACAACTGCCTTCGCGGATACAGGACGCGCGGGTATATGGGCGACTGGGGACTGTACGGAACCGCCGAACTGCGCACCCCGATACTTCTCGACGCCGTTTCGTCGCTCTTCGGCGGCAGCCAGTCCGGTTCTGCGGAAAATTCGGACGCCGTTCTCGACAGATTGCAGTTCCTGGCGTTCCTGGACTACGGCTGGACGAAATTCAACGGCCTTTCGCAGGGCTACAAAGACAGCGAATTCCTGTTCTCCGCCGGCATAGGCGCACGCGCCGCTTTGTCGAAATACTTCCAGCTGCGCCTCGATCTGGCGTTCCCGCTGCGGGATATCTCCTACGGCGACGACAAGTCCATGGAAGTCTACTTCTCGGCGCAGATGCAGTTCTGACGATTTATCCGGTACGATCACAGCAAGGAGTCTGAAATGAACATCAACATTTTCGCAAACAGCGGTTTCACCGTGGGCCGTATTTTCCGCAGCAAGCCGCTGCGCCGTTCGATAGCGGGCGCGGCCGCGTTCTTCATGCTTGTCGCCGGGGCGCTTCCGGGCGCGGGTTCTCCGCTCAGCGCATCGTCGGCGGAACTCGCGAGGCATTCCGGGAATGTGGTGGTGAACGGAACCGGCCCGGACTACACGCTGTTCACCCTCAGCGGCGGCAATGCAGGATTCCTCGACTGGACGCGCTTCAACGTGGGGAAAGGGGAGTGGGCGCGATTCGACGGAGCGGGCAGCACCTTCTTCAACAGCGTGAGCGGCGGGGAGGCCTCCAGCATACTCGGCAAGATCGACGGGTCCGCCAGCGTATGGCTGTTCAACCCCAACGGCATTTTCTTCGGCCGCGGTTCGACGGTGGACGTGGGCGGACTGTTCACCGCGTCCACCGCGCAGATACAGAATCTCGACGATCTCATCAACGGCGATTCGTCCGTTCCGTTGCTTGGCAAGAACGGTTCCGGCATGATAACCGTGCAGGACGGCGCGGTGCTGTCCGCCAAGGAAATCGCGCTGGCGGCAAACAGGATATCCGTGCAGGGCGGATCGAGTTTCAATGCAGACAAGACTACGCTTATCGCCGCAGGCAAGATATTGTTCGACAACGTGAACGGCGGCAAGGTGTCCATAGATTTTTCGGGACTGGCGGCTGAAGATGACAACAGCATTTCGTTCGACGAACCCGGTTCCGGCGAGCCGCAGGAAGACGATACCGTGAATTTCACAGGCGACCTCTTCGCGGAGACGCCCGGCTCCATCGACGTCAACGAGTCCTTGAAGGCGCAAGGAAAGGTGGAGTTCTCTGGTGGCGTAAAGGAGGGCGTTACGATCGGCGCAAAGCAGATGTCCGTCGCTTCGGGCAAACTTCTCCAGGGCAAGGGCGTCAGCGGATTCGCCGCAGGCCGCATTCGCGTCGCCGGCGACATAAAGACGGTCGATTCCGGCAATCTCGAGCTCGAATCGCAGGAAAAATTCATCGACATTCTCAAAGGGGCGGTTCTCGATGTCGCGGGCAAGCTCGGCCTCAAGGCCAAAGGCAATGTAAACATCGGCGGCACGGTCACGGCGGCGGGCGACGCGATTGTCGCGGCCACGGGCGAAGGCAAGAGCGTCAAGATCGGCACTACCGGTGAAACCGCAGCGTTCACTGCGGCGTCGGTCGAAATCTCCGGCGCCAAATCCGCGCAGGTCCAGGACGGATCCGTTCTGAAGGCGACCTCCGGCGATATTGAAATGTCCGGCGGAGAATACGTACTCGTCGATGCCGGCGGCTCCGTCGAGGCCAAGTCCGGCAAGGTGTCCGTAGCAGTTGGAACGCAGGAAGCCGCCGGCGAATATGCCGGCATTCTCGGCACCGTGTCCGGCAAAAATGTGGAAATTACCGCGAATACGGGTGCGGTGCTTTCCAAGACGCCTTCCGTGGAGGCGTTCCAGGACAAGGCCGCAGGTTCTGCCGCAGGCGTGTTCGTGAAGGACGGCGCAATCCAGGCGGAAGAGAGTGCCGTAGTTGATGCAAACGGAGGAATCGTTGAAATGACCGGCAAGTCGTCCGCATCGGGCGGCGAATCTCTCAAGATTTCCGGCGAATCGATTCTCGCCGGCGAAGATTCGGCTCTCTCCGCCGGCGAGAACGGAGCAATCGACCTTTCAGCGCCTTCCGGAATAGATGTCAAGGGAACGGTCAGTGCCGCCGGGGAAAACGCGACGGTCAATCTGGTCTCTGAAAAAGACGTGGTTCTTTCCGGTTCGGGGAACAAGATCGGCGGCACGGTAAACGTAACGGCATCATCCGTGGACATCGCAGGCGACAATACTTTCGCCTACGGGAAAGTCCAGGCCGGAACCGAGGACGGCGGGCTGGAAATCAAAGGCAACGCCAAGGATGTCACGATCAAGGAAAGCATCGACATAAAGGGAGGATTCTCGGTCGACGGAGCCGCAGAAATAAGGCTTGAAGGCGGCGTGTCCGCCTCCGGCGTCGAGTTCAAGGGCAGCCAGACGACTGTAGCCGGGGACATCACCACGACCGGGGACGTCAGTGTGAAAACCGCCGACGGGGCGGCCAATGCGGATCTCGTCCAGGAAAGCGGCAACATAAACGCAGGGAACATAACAGCCGCGAACATCAGCCAGCAGGGCGGCGAGATGACCGCGACCGGCGGCATTGCGGTGGACGGCACGATAAAGCAGACGCAGGCGGCGGGAATGACATCGTCTATCTCCGCAAAGACGATAACAGCGACGACGATAGACCAGCAAGGCGGCAAAATTTCCGCAACGGAAAAAATAAAAGCGAATGTCTCCCAGTCTGGCTGCGAAATAGACACCCCGGTACTCGAGGGCGATCTAGTCCAGAACTCGTCGGACAATTTGGCCAAGGTCGGCGAAATAACCGGCGACGTCAAGCAGACTGCGGGAACCATACAGGCGCGGGACGGCGTGCTGACCTTGAAGGGTTCCGCAGAACAGAGCGAAGGCGCGGTCGTGAAAGCGGGTTCGCTCGTGCTTGGCGGAGTCGCAGCCGCCGGAGAGATTAACCTTGCATCCTCGGCCAACGAAATTTCCGCCGTCTCCGGCAAGGCCGACGATTTGTACCTTGTCACGAAGAACGACATAACGGTGGGATCTCTCGAAGCGACAGGAGACCATGAAGTCCCCGGCCAGGCGCTTATCGTGGCTGAGGGAGAGAAAAGCATCAATGTGTCGGAAAATGCGGATGTCAAAGCCGCATTCACATTGTTCCTTTCCACTGGCGGCGGCAACGTGACGGTGGGCAAGGGTGCGCATCTTGAATCCACGGCAAACAACGTGTGCATCTCAACGACAGGTTCAGGAAAAGTCGTTATAGGCGAAAATTCTGTTTTGACCGCTTCCGGCGAACTTTGCGACGTCAATATAGGTTCAGCCGGGAATGTGACGGCCGATGGTCAGATCAATGCGACTGGAGCCGCATTGGTCGAAAGCACGGACGGCGATGTTTCCGTCGGAGGTGCGGTTGCAGCGGGTACCTTTGCGGAAGTGACCGCGAAGAACGACATCACTGTTTCTGATACCGGTTCTGTCCGGGCGACTGATAAGAATGTTGCTCTTTCGGCCGGCAATAATGTGAATATAGAGGGTGCGGTGAATGCGAAGACCGACGCTTCTGTGATTGCCGCGAACGGCGCGGTAACGGTTGGCGGAGCGGTTTCCGGCGATTCCAGCACCGCTATCAGCGGTAAAAAGGGCGTTTCCGGCGCAGGCTCTGTCGGCAAGGCCGGTTCCGCGCTGACGGTTGCGAACACGACTTCCGGCGGCATCGACCTGACAGGCGAGGTGAAGGGAACGACTGCGGACTTCACCGCAGAAGGCCAGGCGATTTCCGTCGCTGGAGATGCGAACGACTTCACGGACGCAGTGACGGCGAAGGGTGCGAGCGTTACACTCAAGGACAAGAACGCGATAACGCTGGCGGAAGTGCTGGCGACTGCAGGCAACGTCGAAGTGACAGCGGGCGGCCAGATTGCGGCGACGGACGTCGAAGCATCCGGGAACGCGACGCTGACGGCGACGGACGC
>CACYEO010000215.1 GCA_902773475.1 uncultured bacterium
CGAAGTACCCGAACGGGAAGTATTCCGTCGTCCGGTTTCCCGACGAGCAGGGCAACGTCCGCTTCGGCCGCGTCGAACACGACTGGCAGGGCGGCAAGTGCCGCTACTGCGGCGCATCACAGTCCCAGTGGGGTTCAGAGATGCGCGCAGAGCTCGAAACCCACGCATACTCCTTCATTCACACCGACCGCCCCGAGGACCTCTTCCACATGAAATTCGACGTCATCATCAGCAACCCGCCGTACCAACTGGACGACGGCGGCGCACAAGCAAGCGCTTCTCCGATTTACCAGTTGTTTGTCCAACAGGCGATGAAGCTCCAACCACGATACTTGTCGATGATCATTCCGGCGAGATGGTACGGTGGCGGAAAAGGACTTGATGAATTTCGTTCGTCGATGATCCACGATACACGGATTCGCGCCTTGCACGATTATCTCGACGCTGGCGATTGTTTCGGCAACGGCGTTGAAATCAAAGGCGGAGTCTGCTTCTTCCTTTGGGATCGAGAACATCCGGGAACTTGTACGGTGTCAACTCACACCGGAGGAAATGTCGTTCAACAAAAGCCGCGGAACCTCTGCGAAGAAGGAAGCGATGTGTTCATCCGTTATGAAACGGGGGTCTCGATCTATCACAAAGTTCGGGCAAAACAAGAGCCGACGATTGATTCAATGGTAAGCTCGCAGAGACCCTTTGGTCTTCGTACCTTTGTTCATGGGAACGCTCGGGCGTCTCAAAGAACGGTTCAACTCTATGAACGTGGCGGCGTCGGATTCATTTCCGCGACGGAAATCGAAAAGAACCAGAGTTGGGTTTCGAAATACAAGGTATTCATTTCCGCCGCTTACAATGCCGGAGATTCCTACCCCCACCAAATACTGGGAAAGCCGATTCTCGGAGGACCCGGAAGCGCATGCACGGAGACGTATGTTGTCATCGGCCCCGTTCGCTCCAGGCGAGAGGCGGAGAACTTGATTTCATATATTCAAAGTCGCCTTTTCCGATTCCTTGTAATGCTCAAGAAATCTTCACAACATGCGCCAGCTTCGGTTTATTCCTTCGTTCCCGTGCAGGACTTTTCGAAGCCGTGGACCGACGCGGAGCTGTACCGGAAATACAAGCTCGACAAGAACGAGATCGCGTTCATCGAGTCGATGATCAAGCCGATGGAGTGAGGCCATCCACCACGAGGTCGATCATTTCATGGCAGCGGTCGTAGAGCGTTTTGTTGGAGGGCTTCCGCCCGTCCGCCTCGTAGAGGGAAAGGAAGAGCATGCGCCCGGAGGCGCAGATCCTTTCCTTCTCGCGCGGCGGATGCCAGCGCGGGTGGAAGCCGTCCGGGCAGAGCACGACCAGACCCCCGCCCGCGCGGAAGACGGCGTTGCCGCACGCCTTTTCGAGCGGGCTCATGAAGGTGGACACGCCGGCGCCGCCGGGGCCGATCCGGGCGGCGGAATCGACGAGCGAATCCCATTCGGACGTCCCGGGCTTCGCCGTGCGGTGGCCCTTGAGCGGCACGAGGACGGGCAGGTCGAGGAGCGCCGCGTTGCCGCAGGCGAACCACTCGCGGCCGAGAAAGGCGACGCTCCGCACCTGGCCGAAGTATTGCGTGTTGCGGCGGCGAAGCGCCGCGCGTTCCGGGTTTTCGCGGACGTAGCGCCGGAAGGCGGGGAGCTGCCCCTGGCGCTTCACGATCCAGTCGTGCCAGTCCTTTTCGAAGACGGGGGCGGGCGTAGCCGCCCCCCGCAAGACCCCGCCGGGCGCAGCCGCCTCCCTCAAAACCGGGTCTTGCGGCAGGCGGCTGCGGCCGCCTGCCTCCGGGGTTTTGCGGGTTGGCGCTGTGCCGCCAACCTCCCAATACGCCGCGGAAAGTGCCCGCTCGAGTTGCCAGACCAGAACCGGAAGAGTCTTGCGCGGCTCGACATCGCGGATCTTGACGATTGCGTGAACGTGGTCCGGCATCACGACAAACGGGGAGATCGGTTCGATGCACCGCCATTTTTCGTGGAAGTGCGCCACGGTTTCCTCGAACGCGACGGTAATGGCGTTTCTCTCCAGCCGCCCGTCGTCGGAAATCGCGGAAAAATCGGCGAATCCGGGCAGCCGCTTGAGCGTCACCATGTAGAAGAACGGGGTCTTGTAATCGAATCCGAAAAGTCGCGACATGGAGGGGATACTAGCATCTCGAGCCGTGCGGCGCAACGGGGCGGCCGCAGCCGCCCCTCGCAAAACCCCGCCGGTTGCAGTCCTTCGCAAAACCGGGTCTTGCGGAAGGCGGCTACGGCCGCCTGCTCTTGGAGAAATACGCCATGAACACCGAATTCTTTCCTCCGAAACCGGAAATCGCCCCGACGATCTACGCCTACGAGCTGCCGGGCGTGCCGTCGCACAAGGGGTATCTGAAGGTC
>CACYEO010000216.1 GCA_902773475.1 uncultured bacterium
CATCTGTGTTTTTCACCCTGCCGGTTTGAGATTGGAAACAACCGGAACAACTGGAAAAAACAACTTTGAGAGAGGTGCGCGAACTGCGAAGCGTATCCACCGGCCTAAGGTCGCTCCGAAGACAGTTGCTAGAGTGGTGCCGCAAGGCCCCGCGTCCGTGCGCCAAAGGAAAGTTGTTTCAAACAGTTGTTTCCTATCATCAAAAAACCATGCGGTGAATTACGCAGATGCGCCCAAATGACGGGGATTCTGCAAGATTTCCCGTCTGCGGGCGCGGATTTATGGTATCATAACCGCAAACGAAAACCAGGAGTCTGCAATGTCCATTAGACGAATAGTCCGCGAAATCTTCAAAGCAGCGGTTGCGGCTGCAATCGTTCTGGCTTCCGCCGCGCCTGTTTTCGCGGCGGAAAGCAAAGCTCCGTCCAGGCAGGAGGACAAGTCCGCCGACAAGTTCGGATGGCGCGCCCGCGAGGTTCTCAAACTCGTCAACATTGAGCGCGCAAAACACGGACGCCGCCCCTTGCGCCTTGCCGAGCGATGCCAGCGCCAGGCCGACAAGCGCGCCAAGGAGATTTGCGGACGCTTCAACCACAAGGGCGCGTTTTCCGGCCTCGGGCACTACCGCAACATGGGCGAGAACATCGCGAAAGGCCAGAAGACGCCCGGCGCGGTCGTCCGCGCATGGATGCGTTCCAAAGGCCATCGCGCAAACATACTCTCGCCCCGCTACACCGACCTTGGCGTGGGTTTCCACCGCGGACGCTGGGTCCAGACCTTCGGCGGCGGCAGCAGGGTTCGCATAGTCCGCCGCGGCAGACGGCGCCGCTGATTCTGCCGGCAGAAATCCAAAGGAGACCGGCAATATGGACAATTCGGCACCGGACAGCGAATTCGAAAGAACTGCGGCGGATGCGTACAAGCGGTTTGCGCAGACGGCCGCGAAATACCTTTTTACATTCCGGCGCTCCGCCGTGACATGCGGCGTCAAGCCGTGCATGGTTTTCCTGGGCAACCATTCGTCCGGGAAATCGTCCATCATCAACTGGGTGCTCGGCGAGAACGTGCAGGACACGGGTCTCGCGCCGACGGACGACGGATTCACGTTTATCCTGTACGGAGACGGTCCAGACGACTTCCACGGGCAGGCGGCTCTCGACCGGCTCCCGCCGGAATTCTCCGGATTGAAAGCTTTCGGCGACATGTTCGTCCACGGGCTTCGCGTCAAATTCCGCCCGATCGAATTTCTCAAGTCCGTGACGCTTGTCGACAGCCCCGGAATGATCGACTCCGCGGAGAAGTCCTCCGGCCGCGACTACGATTTCGAGGGCGTTGTTCGCGCGCTTGCCGAACTTTGCGATATGATTTTCTACCTTTTCGACCCCGACAAGCCGGGGACGACGGGCGAAACGGTCAACATATTCGCGAAGTGCCTGTCCGGCGTGAAGTTCAAGCTGCGCATCCTGCTCAACAAGTGCGACGGGTTTTCCAGCATGTACGATTTCGCCCGCACGTACGGAACGCTCTGCTGGAATCTCGCGAGCGTCCTTGAAACAAAGGACATGCCGAAGATATGGACGGTCTATTCCGGCGAGACCCGCGAAAACGCCCCCGGTTCGCTCGACCTGTCCGATTTCAACCGCCACCGCGACGAGTTCGCCGACGTGTTCCGCGACGCCCCCGCGCGGCGCAGGGACAATCTCGTTTCGCAGACGAATGCCGATTTCCGGGGGCTGTCGATCCGGATGCGCATTCTGAATTTCGTGTGGAGAAGATGTTTTGCCGCCCGCGCCGCCGCATGGCTGGCCGCCGCAGTCCTGGCAACGGCGTTTGCATGGTTTTCGCATTCGGAAACGGGGGGTTGGACGCTCTCTTCCGCCGCGATGGCGGTCTGCGCGGGGCTGGTCGCGTCCGGCGCGGGGTTCCTGGCCGCGCTTATGGCCGCCCGCTTTGTGCGCACCCGCCTTGCGAAACGCATAGACGAAGTCTTCCGCCGCGAATACCGGGGCGAAATCGAGGTGGGCGCGCACGAAGACATACTCAGGACCTGGAACGACATACGCGAAGAAACCGCGAAGATCGTCCAGGCCGTGCCTCTGCGGCTGCCGTTTTTCGGCGGATTCGCAAGATGGCGGCTTGAGAAAACGCGCAGGCGTCTTGAAGCCGCCGGCCGGCGCTGATTCCGCGCCGCTGGCGGGGTGCGGCGGGCGCTTTGCCGTTTTGACTTCGCACGGGGCGGTGTGGTAAACTCGCATCTTCAAACGGCATATTGGAACATAGCGATGAAACAGTATAGAATAGGCCTTGTCGGCGTCGGCGCGGTCGGCGCCGAAATGGTGAAAGTCCTGCGCGAACGGAACTTCCCGTGCGCATCCATAGACGTTTTCGCGTCCCGCGAGCGCGACGAGGAGATCGCCGGCGAGATTTTCCGCGTGAAAGAGACGACGGAGGGTTCCTTCAAGGGTCTCGACATCGTTCTCTTCGCCGGCGGCACCGCCGCATCGGTCAAGTTCAAAGACGCTGTAGTCGCGGCAGGCGCCGTAATGATCGACAATTCCCGCGCGTTCCGCCAGGATCCGGACGTCCCGCTCGTGGTTCCGCAGGTGAACCCGGAAGACCTCGACTGGCACAAAGGCGTGATCGCAAACCCCAACTGCACAACGGCGATCATGCTCGAGGCGGTGGCTCCCCTCCATCGCGCGAAGACGCTCAAACGGCTCGTCGCAAGCACGTACCAGGCGGCGTCCGGCGCGGGTGCGGCGGGAATGGCGGAGCTTGAAGAGCAGATGAAGACGATGTCCGCCGGCGGAGTGCCGGAGGTCAAGGCCTTCGCGCACAGGCTGTGCGACAATCTCATCCCGCACATCGACAAGTTCGACGAGACGAACTGGTACACGCTTGAAGAGCTGAAGATGCTGAACGAGTCGCGCAAAATGCTCCACGCGCCGGATTTGATGCTCAGCTGCACTTCCGTCCGCGTCCCGATCCTGCGCGCGCACTCCGAATCGCTCAACCTCGAATTCGAAAACGAAATCACGCCTGAAGAGGCGCGCGAGATACTTTCCAGGTCGGAAGGCGTGAAGGTCGTGGACGATCCGCTCGCTAACGTCTATCCGATGCCGATGGACGCCACGGCGACGTACGACGTCCTCGCCGGGCGCATCAGGCAGGACATATCCCGCAAGGACAAGCGCGGACTGGACATGTTCGTGTCCGGCGACCAGCTTCTGCGCGGAGCGGCGCTGAACGCCGTGGAAATCGCCGAACACCTCGTGAAACGCGGCCTCGTGTGAGGCCTCCCCCCGGAACGGCGCAGTGTATCTGAAACAGCTCGACATCCTCGGCTTCAAGTCGTTCGCCGAACGCACCCGTCTCACATTCGAGCCGGGCATGATAGCCATTGTCGGGCCGAACGGCTGCGGAAAGTCGAATGTCTCGGACGCGATCCGCTGGGTCCTCGGCGAGCAGCGCCCCACGGCGCTGCGCTGCTCGAAACTCGTGGACGTGGTTTTCAACGGCACGGACACGCGCAAGCCGCTGGGACTGGCGGAGGTGTCGATCACTTTTGCCGACTGCGAGGCGCAGCTCGGGACTGATTTCCACGAAGTGACGGTGACGCGCCGCGTGTCGCGGGCGGGCGAAGGCCAGTATTTCATAAACAAAAACCCCGCGCGCCTGAAAGACGTGCAGCGTCTTTTCATGGGAACGGGCATAGGAACCACATCCTATTCCGTGATGGCGCAGGGCCAGATCGACGCGATTCTCTCCTCCAAGCCGGAAGACCGCCGCGCGGTCTTCGAGGAAGCGGCCGGAATCACCAAATTCAAGGCCGACCGCAAAGAGGCGATCCGCAAGATCGAACAGACCGAGCAGAACCTCCTGCGCGAGGCCGACGTGCTGCGCGAAATGAAGCGCCAGATCGGCTCGCTCCAGCGCCAGGTCGGCAAGGCGAAGCGCTATAAGGAGCTGCGCGACGAACTGCGCGGGCTCGACGTCTATCTAACCAAAGGCCGGATCCTCGCTTTCACCGCCGCGCTCGAGGCGAACGCCGCGCAGACGCGCGCGGCCGAGGAGTCGCTCGCGAACGGCGGCGGCGAAGTCGCCGCCGCCGAAGAGGCCGCGCGCCGCGTGAACGCATCGATACACGAGGCGGAAGAACACCTTTCGTCGCTCGCGAGCGAGGCCGCCGCTGCGGATTCCGCCTACGCGCGCGCCGGCGAAATGATTTCACTGAACGAAGGGCGCATCGGCGAATACCGCGCCTGGCAGGAGCGCGACAGGCGCGAAATCGAAGGCGTGCGCCGCCAGCTTGAAGAGCTCGGAATGCAGGCGGATTCGCTTTCGCAGAAAGCGGCGCTCCTCGAACGCGGACTGGAAACCGCGCGCGAAGGGCTGGAAGACGCGGAGCAGTCGTTCGCGTCGGCCGCGCGCGCGGTGGACGAACTGCGCACGCGCCTGCAGCAGGCGCGTTCGGAATCCGCGGCCTGCGACAGGCGCGGAGTGGAAATCCGCTCCCAACTCGCCGCGCTCGAAGCCAAGGCGCGCGAAGCGATTCTCAAGCGCGAGCGCCTTTCCGCGGAAGAGGCGCGCCTGCGCGAGACGGCCGAATCCGCCGCCGCTTCAGCCGCCGAGACGCGCGCGCGGCTCGATGCGGCAAAGACCGCGGAAGACGCCGCCGCCGCGCGCGCGGAAGGCGCCGAAGAGGCGCGCGAGGCTTTTGCGGCGGAACTCGAAAACCTGCGCGCCAACTTCGGCAAGATGCAGGCGGACGCCGCGGCGCGCGAGGCGCAGCTGAAACTGCTGCGCGGCGCGGACGACGCGTTCGCCGCCGGCGCGAAGGCGCTGCTCGACCCCGCCAATCCCCTTTCCCTCCCCCAAGGTGCCATACTCGGACCGCTGGCCGATTTCTTCGAAGCGCCGCCGGATTTCCGCACGGCGCTCGAAGCCGTGCTGAGGGCGTGGCTCGACGCCGTGGTCGCGAAAGACGCATCGTCCGCGCGCGAGGCCGTGGCCGCGCTCTTCTCCTCCCCTTCCGGCGGAAGCGCGCGGATTTTCGCCGCCGGCGCGGCGAACGTTCCGCATCATCCGGCGCTTCCGCTACCGGAACTTCTGGAAAACGTTTCCGTTTCGCCGCTCTTTCCGGCCGGGCGAGTCCTGCTCGCAGGCGTATATGTCGCCGGAAGCGCGGATGAAGTCCCGTCAGACATTCCCGCGGGCGCGACGGTTGTCACGCGCGACGGCGCGGTATACCGTGCGGGCGGCGCGTGCGAAGCGTGGCGGCCCGGGAACGAAGCGGCGTCGCCGCTCACGCGCCGGATGCTGATGCGCGATCTCGAAGCCGGGCTCGAGGAACTGGAAGCGAAGATTTCGGCCGGGCGCGAAACGCTCGCGACGGGCGCGGAGCGCAGCGCGCTTCTCGACGCGCAGGTGCGCGAATCGCGCGCGGCGCTCGATTCCGCGCGGCGCGCGGCCGCGCAGGCCGAAGGCGAATACACTACGGTTTCGCGGTCGGCGGCGGATCTTGCCTCGCGTCTCGCGAACGTGCGCTCGGAACTCGCGGCGGCCGAGGCGGAAGACGGCGGCGACAGCGCAGCGCGCGCGGAACTCGCGTCGGAGGCGGAACGGACCGCCGCGCGGCGGGAAGCGCTTATCGCCGAAACGGAAGACATGGAAGCGGAGCTCCGCCGCAAGGAAGAGCAGAGCGGCGAGGAATCGCGCCGTCTGACGGAACGGCGCATCGCCGTGAACCAGATGGAAAGCGAGCTGAACTTCACCGCGCAGCAGGCCGAGGCGTCGTCGAAACGCCGCACGGAACTCGAAGGCGCGGTGTCCGCCCGCGAAGAAGGCATAGCAGGATACGAAGAATCCGTGGGCAAGCTGCGCGGCGAGATAGAAAGGCTGCGCGCGTCGCTCGAACCGCTGCAGGAGCGCGCCGCCGCGATCCACGCCAAGGCCGAGGCGGAGAAGGCGCTGCGCACCGAGGCGCAGGCCGAATACGCGCGCGCCGAGGCCGCGGCCGGAGCCGCCCGCGCGAAACTCGACGAAACGCGCGCCATGAAGTCCAGGCTTGAAGTGGCGGCGGCGGAAGCCACGATGAGGCGGCAGAATCTTTTCGAGCATCTTTTCAACGAATACGGAATCGCGGCGGACCACATCGCGCGCGAGCCGGATCCGGAATGGCCGCGCGGCGAACCGCCGCCGGAAAGCGAAATCGCATCCCGCGTGGAGCGGCTGACGGCGGAGATACAGGAACTCGGGCCGGTGAACATGGTGGCCATAGACGAGTTCCGCGAACTCGAAGAGCGCTACACGCGCGAGAAGGCGCAGGAAGCCGACCTCCTCGCGGCGAAAGAGCGCATCCTCGAGCTCATAGCAAATCTGAACGCGACGTCCGGCGAGATGTTCCGTTCGACCTTCGAGAAGGCGAACGAGAACTTCCGCACGATGTTCACCAAACTTTTCAACGGCGGCGAAGCGAGACTCGTGCTGCTGGAAAACTCGGAAGATCCGCTCGACGCCGGCATCGACATCATAGCGCGTCCGCCCGGAAAGCGTCCGCAGTCCGTGACGCTGCTTTCCGGCGGCGAGCGCACGATGACAGCCGTAGCGCTGCTGTTCGCGATTTTCATGATAAAGCCCGCGCCGTTCTGCATGCTCGACGAACTCGACGCCGCTCTGGACGATTCCAACATCGGGCGTTTCGTGCAGGCGCTCAAAGACTTTCTCGACCGTTCCCAGTTCCTGATAATCACGCACAACCAGCATACGATCGCAGGATCGGATCTCGTCTACGGCGTGAGCCAGCAGGAAAAAGGCGTGTCGCGCATAATCTCCATGCGCCTCACGGACATAGGCGTGAAGCCGCCGCCGGACGACGCCCAGCCGCCGCCGCGCGGCGCGAAGCGCCGGGCCGGAGCGAAGCCCGCCGCCGGATCCGGAGACGGCGTTTCCGAAGAGGAAAACCAGACAACAACAAAGGAAGGATGACAAAATGGCCGGTGTATACACCTGCAGCGACCTCCACAAAGGTCAGAAGCTCCTGATAGACGGCGCTCCGTGGGAAATCACGGAATTCAGTTTCGCCAAGCCCGGAAAAGGCCAGGCGATCTACAACTGCAAACTGAAGAACATGCTCACGGGCACCACGATGTCCCGCTCGTACCGCAGCGGCGACAAGTTCGACAAGCCCGACCTCCAGCAGCGCGACGTCACGTATTCCTACGACGACGGATCCGCGTTCGTGTTCACCGACGAGAACTTCGAGGAAATCCGCGTGTCGGCCGACGTCATGGGCGACAAGAAGTACTTCCTCATGGACGAGATGAACGTGTCGGCGCTGTTCTTCGACGACAAGGTGATCGGCATCGAACTGCCGAAACTCGTGGAACGCAAGGTGATCAAGGTCGAACCGGGCGTGAAGGGCAACACCGCAAGCGGCTCCGTGACGAAGCCCGCGACCGTCGAGGGCGGCTTCCAGCTGGCCGTTCCGCTTTTCATCAACGAAGGCGACACCATCCGCATCCAGACCGAGACCGGGGAATACAACGACCGCACCGCCACGCGGTGACGGACCGGCATTCCCGAGCCTCTCCGACAACAAGCAACCGGACGCCCCAAACCATGCTCTTCGAAAACACGATAGGTCTCGAGACGCACGTACAGCTCAAGACGAAGACGAAGATGTTCTGCTCCTGTCTTCTCAAGACCGGATGCGAACCGAACACCAACGTCTGCCCCGTCTGCCTGGGCTATCCCGGCGCGCTCCCGGTGGCCAACCGCGAGGCGGTGAAGCTCACCGTGAAGGCGGGCATGATACTGGGGTGCGAAACGAACCGCCGCGCCACGTTCGACAGAAAGAACTACTTCTATCCGGACATGGCGAAGGACTACCAGATATCGGAGAACGCCAGCCCGCTGTGCATCGGCGGCGGCGTGACGATAGAAACGCCGGACGGTCCGAAATACATACGGATCAACCACATCCATCTCGAAGAGGACGCCGCCAAGATAGAGCACCACGCGGGGTATTCCTGCGTGGACTTCAACCGCGGCGGCACGCCTCTGATGGAAATCGTCTCGGAGCCGGACATATCCACGCCGGACGAGGCGATAGCGTATCTGACGAAGCTCCGCGAGATGCTTGTGTACGGCGGCATATCCGACTGCAACCTCGAAGAGGGGAACATGCGCTCCGACGTCAACATCTCCATCCGCCCGGCGGGCGCGAAGGAGCTTGGCGTAAAGGTCGAGATCAAGAACATGAACACGTTCAAGGGCATACACGCCGCCCTTGAATACGAAGCCGCGCGACAGCGCGAAACCATCGCGCGCGGCGGCGAAATAGTCCAGGAGACGCGCCGCTGGGACGGAGTGGAGACGTCCTCGATGCGCACCAAGGAGAACGCGCACGACTACCGGTACTTCCCGGAACCGGATCTCGTGCCCGTGGCCATACCGGAATCCGACCTCGAAGCCTGGCGCGCGGAGCTTCCCGAAATGCCGGAGGCGCGCCGCGCGCGTCTTGCGGAGCAGTACGGGCTCGCCGAATACGACGCATCGGTCCTTTGCGCCGAAAAGGAACGCGCCGACTGGTTCGAGCAGGCCGCGGCCGGCCTCGACAAGAAGACGGCCAAGGCGCTCTGCAATCTGTTCCTCGGCGACGTCATGGCGCTTGTGAACGAGTCCGGCACGCCGCTCGGCGAATGTGCGATGACTCCCGGCGCGCTCCGTTCGCTTGTCGTGCTTTCATCCAAGGGTACGATCAACGGACCTACGCTAAAAGAACTTCTCCCCGAGATTTTCGCCAAGGGCGGAGATCCGGAGAAGATCGTCGCGGAGCGCGGTCTCGGCGCGGTGTCGGACGTTTCCGCGCTCGAGGCGTTCGTGAAGCAGGCGATAGAGGCCAATCCGAAGAGCGTTGCCGACTACAAGGCCGGCAAGAAAGCCGCCGCCGGATTCTTCGTCGGGCAGGTGATGAAACTCTCGAAGGGCAAGGCCGATCCTAAAATCGTCGGCAGACTCGTCGCAGAGGCGCTCGCCGCTCTTTGACACGGGGTTTCGCAAACCATGGAAGAGACCGTTTCGATAACGCTCAACGGCGAGCCTCGCAGCGTACCGCGCGGCACGACCGTGGCCGCGCTACTTGCGCAGATCCCCCACCCCGGGGTTTTCGCGGTGGAGGCGGACGCGGCGATAATCCCGGCGGAAAAATACTCCTCGACCGTCCTGCACGGCGGCTCTGTCGTGGAAATCGTCCGTTTCGTGGGCGGCGGCTGATTTTTTCCGCCGCCGCAAATGCATTTTCTCGCTTCATGCGGTGTCGATGTGCTATACTCGCACCGTCCGACCATACCATAAGGATTGCAAATGAAAATCGTATTCGGCGCCGATCACGGCGGTTATGAACTCAAGCAGGCGCTTGTCGCGGAATTTTCCAAGACGGCAGAAACCGTAGATTGCGGATGCGGCGGGAAGGATTCGTGCGACTATCCGGATTTCGCGGACGACGCCTGCGAAGCCCTGATCGAAGGACGCGCGGATTTCGCGATACTCGTCTGCACGACCGGCGAAGGCATGTCGATGTCCGCCAACCGTTTCCACGGGGTGCGCGCCGCGCTTTGCACGGACGCCGGAACTGCGCGTTCCACGCGCGCGCACAACGACGCCAACGCGCTCGTCCTTGGCGCGGCGAACGTGTCCGTTGAAAAAGCGCTTGAAATCGCCCGCGCATTCGTCGAAACGCCGTTTTCCGCAGGCGAACGCCATGTGCGCCGCATCGCGAAGATCGACCGCGCCAAGCGCCTTGCCGAATGCTCCGCCCTCGCGGAATACGATCCGGAAGTCCACGCCGCCGTCCTTGCGCAGATCCGCCAGGAAGACACGGAAATCAATCTCATCGCTTCCGAAAACACGTCCTCGCGCGCCGTCCGCGCGGCTTCCGGCTCCGTGCTGATGAACAAGTACGCGGAAGGCTATCCGGCGCACCGCTGGTATTCCGGATGCCTGCCCGTGGACGCCGTCGAAGAACTCGCGCGCACGCGGGCCTGCGCGCTTTTCGGCGCGGAGCACGCGAACGTGCAGCCCCACTGCGGATCCGCCGCCAACATGGCCGTGTATCTTGCGTGTCTCGAGCCGGGCGACAAGATACTTTCGCTGTCGCTCGACCAGGGCGGGCATCTTTCGCACGGCTCTCCGGTGAATTTCTCCGGAAAACTCTACAAGATCGTTCCCTACACGACGAACCGCGAAACAGAGCGCATAGATTACGGTGAACTCGAGAAACTCGCTCTTGCGGAGAAGCCGCGCCTGCTTCTTTCCGGCGCGAGCGCCTATCCGCGCTCTCTCGATTTCAAGCGCATCCGCGAAATCGTGGACAAGACGACCGCCGCGATGAAGGCGGAGAATCCAGATTCGCCCGGCTGCATAATGATGGTCGACATGGCCCACATCGCCGGGCTTGTGGCGGGCGGCGCGCACGAAAGCCCCGTGCCTTACGCGGATTTCGTCACGACCACGACCCACAAGACGCTCCGCGGTCCGCGCGGAGGTCTCGTCCTCTGCAAAAAGGAATGGGCCAAGAAACTCGATTCCGCCGTATTTCCCGGGATGCAGGGCGGCCCGCTCGAAAACATCATCGCCGGCAAGGCCGTATGCTTCAAGGAGGCCGCGTCCCCGGAATTCGCCGCGTACGCCCGCCAGGTCGTCGCGAACTGCAAGGCCATGTGCGAGACCATCGCGTCGCGCGGCTACCGCATCGTCTCGGGCGGGACGGACAACCATCTGTTCCTCGTGGACGTGAAATCCTCCAAGGGAATCACCGGCAAGGACGCGGCCGCCGCGCTCGACGCCGCCGGCATCGTGGTGAACAAAAACACGATTCCGTTCGATTCCGAAAGCCCCTTCCGCACGAGCGGCATCCGCATCGGAACGGCAAGCGTCACCACGCGCGGCATGAAGGAGGAGGAATGCCGCAAGATCGGCGGCTGGATCGCCGACATACTCGACGACATATCCGACCTTTCCGTGCAGAGCCGCGTAAAGGAACTCGCCGCCGCTCTCACGGCGGGATTCCCGGTCCCCTGAGACCGGCAACATCTCGCAAACGCCGGGCAACCCATGAAAAACCAGATAAATCTTCTCAACCAGCTCCAGGAACTTGTCCTCACCCGCGACGAACACCATGCGACCGGCGACGGTTCGCACATGGAGGCTCTCGACAAGGCGATAGACGATCTTGTCGACCGCCTCCAGCCCGAAATCCGCTCTCTCTACATGCGGCTCTACAAAAAAGACCATATCGTGATGGCTCCGATGAACAACGGCTGCTGCGCGATATGCGGAATGAGGCTTCCCATTTCCCAGGTGCAGGCCGTGAAACTGTGCAAGCAGCTCCAGAACTGCCCGTCGTGCGCGCGCATGCTTTTCGACGAAGAAGACGAAGCGCCGCGCTGGATCGGCGAAAAGGCGTCCCGCACCGAGCCGCGCAAATCCGGCGTCGGCCGGTTCTCCGCCGAGGAGCTGATGATCCCAGATCTCCAGAGCACCGACACCGAAGGCGCGATCAGGGAACTGGCGGAAGCCATGGAAAGCAGCCATTTCGTTTCAAGCGCGGACGCGCTCGTCTCAGGCGCGCTCAAGCGCGAAAGCATTCTTTCCACGGCGCTCGGCGACGGAATCGCGTTCCCCCACGTGCGCGGCGTGGAAGGCGGCGGCCTCACCCTCGCGCTCGGCATTTCCAAAAAAGGTTTCGTGTTCGACGATTCCGGCGAGAAGGTCAACATCGTTTTCTTCTCCGCTATACCGACCGCCGTTTCCGCTTTCTATCTGCGTCTCATCAAGTGCCTTTCGGAGTCTTTCGCCAAGGAAGAGAACCGCAAGGCGCTGATAGCGGCAAAGACGAAAACGGAACTCTGGAAGGCGCTCACGAAAGCGACGCGCCATTCGATACAGTAGCGGCCCGGGCCGCCGCTACGGCCAACGCATCAAAAATTCCTTCTCCCCGCTGACGCGAGGTAGAACGAATTTTTGATGCGTTGGAAGTGTTCCAGCAGCCA
>CACYEO010000217.1 GCA_902773475.1 uncultured bacterium
CCCTGCGGGGATGTCGCCGTTGCCGCGCTGGTTGTGGCCGCCGGCGTCGAATATCATCGCGCCCTGGAACTTCTTTTCCTTCATCGCTGCGAGTTCGCGGGTGATGGCCGCCTTGTCGGTGTTGCCGTTCAGCCACCACCACCAGCAGTTGACGCCGAACTCGCGCGGCGGATCGGCGAAGTCGCGCGCGGCGGCGGAAAAAATGTCGTCCTGCACGGCATTTGCTCCGCCGGGCAGATTCACGGCGGCCAACGCCGCACAAACAAGAACCTTCAATTTCATTTCAACAATCCCATTCCAAATCAATGGAAACATTAAATCCCGCCCGGTCTATTTCGCCGGAGCCGAAAACGAAAATTCAACGAGAACCAGCGAATGATCGGTTATATCGAGGACTTCTTGATATACGCCGATCTCGTGGCGGTGCGCGTGGATTCCCTTCGTGCAGAAAATGTGGTCGATTGAGAATTCCGGCTTGTCGGTCTTGGCGGGGCGCAGAGCGCCGTGGAACTTTCCGTCCGGGCCGCGCTCCGGGTTGCCATGATGCGATGCGTGGCTGGACTTCACGTCAGCCGTTCTTGCGGCATTCTTGAATCCTCCGTTGCGGAGCATCTTGTGGGCGAGCGACCCTTCGGTAGAATTGAGGTCACCGCCGAGAATCGCGGGAATGTCCGCGCCCCACTTGCGCCTGATGTCTGCAAGCAGGTTGAGGATATGCCGCGCGTTCAGTTCGCGTATCGTATCGCTCTCGATTCCGTTGTGCTTCCACCAAAAGTGCGTAGCGAACGCCGCAAACCGCTTTTTGGACGCCTTGTCCTCGAAGACCGCCCATGTCACGCTCTTCGACGGCTGAAGCGTCACATGGAAGAAATCGGTCCCGCTGTCGAGAAGATCAAGCCTGTCTTTGCGGTAGAGAAGCGGCTCGTGGTTGGAGTGCTTGCGTTCTCTCTTTCCCGTGAACGCCGCGCGGCGCAGCGCAGCCCCTTCGTCGCCGCGCACGATGCCGTAGCCTGCCTTGCCGAGATTCTTGAACATCTTGCTCTTCCACCAGTTCGGCGTAACCTCTTGAAGCGACACGATGTCGGGTGAGTCTTTCAAGATCGCCGCCTCCATCGCGGCCTGGCGCTCGCCGACAGGATTGCCGAAATAGTCGCCCCAGATGTTGAGCGACAAGAATTTCAGCGTTCCGGCCGATGCCGGACGGAGCGCCGCGCAGCATCCCAAAGCCGCGACAATCGCAATTGCAACGGAACATAAGAATCTTTTCATGACGGTTGCCTATTTGCGGGGGAGGAGGATGCGCCGCAGGGCCGGACAATCAATCGGCGCGGATCTCGAAAGTCGCGGAATCGTATTCGCCAGCAGTCTCCTCGCGCCCCGTCTCGGCAAGGCGCAGCGACACCGCCCCGTCCGAATGTATGGCCTGGAGACCGGCGTATTTCACGATATCGGGATGCCTGCCGACGACAGGCTGTCCAAAGACCAAAAATCCCGCGAGCGCGATTTCAAGTGCAGTCATTTTGTATTACCTCTTTCCGGCCGGAAATTCTCCATGTATTTTACACAAACGGGCAAGGGACTTCAAGGCCGCTTTCAACGAGAGACGAGAGACGGAAGCATGGCGCGGCGCGTTAGGACAACAAGCGTACAACAACAAGCGGGAGCGCTTTCACGTCCCGCTTCAGAACATCTCCCGTCTCGAGCCTAACGTCTCACGCCCGGCTCAAACACACAACCACTCAAACATTCAAACACCTTCTTCGGGCCGCCCGGTGGTCGGCCCGAAGAAGGTGTTGGGGTGTTTGGGTTGAGGATGCTGCGCGGGCAAGATGGCTGCAGGCACGGGAAATCTGGCGAAAACCCGGATGCGCCGGCAAGAAGGAACCCGGCCCGTTCACTCCTCGGATATCCTGAAAACCGGCTCCGCCCCGTTCAAGTAACAGGCATCCACCGTAATCAGCCGGACTCCGTTTTTTTCGATTATCGGTATGACATCGCGGTCAAACGCCTCGTTCACGGCTTCACGCACAAATTCTGAGCAGTACAGTCTGTTGGTGTCAACAACGGAAAACGCGCTGTCAAAGGCAACTCCAAGCCGCTTTTCGGCACAGGCGGCGATTTTACGGCGAATCGATTCGTCCGCAGGAAAACGGTATACGGCGGCTTGGGTGCTGTCTCTCTGGAAATCGTGCCAACGCGTACGTTTCACGAAACCGTCTGTGGAATCGTCGTTGGCCTCAGCATGGATTATCCACGGATCCCGGCCGGATGATACGGCTATTCCTGTGTGCGAGTAGCGTTTTTCTTCGATCGAGGCGTTGATGAACCACCCGGTCCAGAAACCATGTCCGCGCCTGAACACGATGTCCCCGCAAAGGATTTCAGAGGGCGCGGATAGGCGCCATCCGGATTCGGCCCGTTCCGGAACCGGGACTTTGCCAGCGGCTCCAGACGGCGCTGCGGCAATGGCGAGCAGCAATGTCATAGCCCCGATGGATGAAACAACTGTTTTCATTGAAAAACGGGGCGGCGCAATTGCGCATACGCGCCGCTGCGCCGCCCTCGTGCGTCAGTGCGGTTTCAAGCCCGCACTTGTCGTCACTTCTTAACGGCGACCTTCCATTCGCCATTTTCTTTCACGAGATTCACGGTCTCGGTCTGAGTCTCTTCCTTGCCGTCTTCACCCTTTCCCGTAACGGCAATGACCACGGTCGCCTTGTCGCCGTCGATCTTTGTATCCTTGACGGAGGCCTTCGCACCAGCCTTCTTGGCCTTCTCGGACGTTTTCTTCATTTCCTTTTTCATGTCATCGCTGCCGAGAGCAATAGCGGCATCAACCAATTTCTTGGTATCTTCGCTCATATACTTCTTCGCGGCTTCGATGTCGCCGTCAATCGCCGTTGCCTGCACGAACTTGAGCGCGACGGCATCCGGAGTTTTGGGGCCGCAGCCGGCGAGTACGGCGGCACAGAGCGCGATGGCAATGCAAGATACGAGTTTCTTCATTTTCTTTTTCCTTTCTGTTGATGAGAAATTGCGGTGCGCCTTGCACACCGCACAGACAACTTGAAATTTTACCAGAATCTCCGGATCGATGCAATCAAGGCCGCGGCGCGGCGGACATTGGAAAAGTGCAATATGTAGTGGAACACCCCGGAAAGGTGTTTTTGCGGGGTGGAGACAGAGGTCGAAACGAGAGAAGGATCGGTTGA
>CACYEO010000218.1 GCA_902773475.1 uncultured bacterium
GGAGAGGAAGCCGGCCGGCGCGGCGGCGGAGTAGCGCGGATCGAGCGCGTTGAGATACGACGACAGCGTCCCGCCGCCGGAAAGCCCCGCCACGCCAAGCTTGGACGCATCCACATCCGGACGAGAGGCGAGATAGTCGCATGCGCGAATTCTGTCCCAGATGCGGAATTGGGCAGTGTTCCATCCAAGAAGCGCGGCGCGGTGCCCGATATTGTTGTGCCCGCCGCAGGAGACTTTGCATTTCGGATGCTGACGCCGTTCGCCCTGGTCTATCGGGTCGTACACGAGGGTGGCGAACCCGTATTTTGCACCGGTCACGCCGATACGCTGGTACCACGGGGCGAGCTTGCCTGCGAGGGAATGGCCGCACGGCGAGACGACACCCGGGTACGGCGGTTTGAATTTAGGATTGTCGGGAAGGAAGAGATTCGCCGTTACGTAATGCCCCGGGCGGCTCTCGAAAAGAATCTTCTCGATTACGCACCCGTCCTTTTTCACCGTGCCGGTGACGCGGGCGTTGAGTGGAGTCTTATCCGGGAAGCCTCCCAAAGCGGCAATCGTCTTCTCGCGCACCTCGCGCTGGCGCGCGGCGAGCTTCCCGGGCGTATCGCAAGCCACCCACGCCGCATCCGCCGCGCGGTCGAGACGCACGACTTCGTTGAACAGACTGTCGCGGACGCATCTGCCGAGATCGCTGTCGCCGCACATGAGGTGCGGCGTTGAAAGCATCAGAGACGCCACTAGGGTCAAGTTTGTCATTGCAAGCATCCTTTCAAAATCGCCACCGTGCCAGGAGCGGGGCTGCGCACTGCCGACAATTCGCGAAATCCCGTTGCCGCGGCTTTGTCAAGAATCCGTCATTCCGCGTTGCGGGGATAATATACCAAACAATCCGGCTCTGCCGCAAATTGACATGGTGCATAAAACATGCCGTTTGCGCCCGGCGCTCCAAGGATACGCGGTCAAACGAGGCCGGCGAGGATGGAATCCACGACTTCGAATCCGCGCGGCGTAGGCGCGAACGCCCCCGATGAAGTCTTAGCAAGCAACCCGCGCGAAACCGCATATTCAAGACAGTCGCGCCATTTCCCTTCCACGCATTTCAGCACCGGACGTCTGCGTACCGCATTTGCGACATCGAGCCCGGCGGAAGTGCGAAGCGCGAATATCTCGCGCGAGACGGCGTCTTCGAGCGCGTCCGGGGATTCTTCTTCCGTGCGAGGCGGTTCCGCGCCGCGCGACACCGCTTTCACAAAAGCCTCCGGGTCGGGTGCGGTGCGCCAGCGCATTCCGCCCATCCTTGAAAACGCCCCTGCGCCGATTCCAAGATAGTCCGCCCCGTCCCAGACCGAAGCGTTGTGGCGGCATTTGAAGCCGGGCTTGGCCCAGTTTGACACTTCATAACGTTCGTAACCGGCTTTGCCGAGCATCGCACCGGCCTCGGCCACGCGGTCGAGCGCTTCGCCTGGATCGGGCCTCGCGCCGGCATTCGAAAGGCGGATGTCAAGAGGCGTTCCGCGTTCTCTGATCAACGAATAGACCGAGCAGTGCCCGGGGGAGAGCGCGATCGCTTTCTCGACCGTCAGTCTCCAGGCGTCGCGCGGCATTCCCGGCCAGCCGGCGATAAGATCCATTCCGATATTGGAAAATCCCGCGGCGCGCAACGCGCGAACGGCGTCCTCGGCCTGCGCGGCAGTGTGGGTTCTTCCCATCGACGAAAGGACGGTGTCGTCGAAACTCTGCACTCCTACGCTGACCCTGTCCACGCCGCAGGCGAGAAGCCTGTCCGGAAGGGAAGGAGTAAAATCGGAAGGATTGATCTCCATTGAAAATTCGGAGATGTCCATTTCCGCCAATGGCGCCGCGGCGATTTCAGGGAAAGAGACGGCTGGAGTGCCGCCGCCGAAATAGACGGTCTCGGGAACGAAGCCGGCGCGCTCGATTGCGGATGCCGCGGCGCGGGAATATTCTTTGCGGAAAGATTCCGTGTCGCCGGTTCTGGAATAAAGTGCGCAGTAAGCGCATTTGGAGCGGCAGAAGGGGAAGTGCACATAGAGCTGGATCCCCGGGGCGGGGGAGGTGTCAGCAGGTTTCGCCGCCGCCATCGCAATCTCCGCAATCCGCGACACCGCCGCGTTCGCGGGGCCATTCGCTTTCGGGTATTGTCAGGGGGGGGAGCGGGGCGTCTTCGCCGGGGAGGGATTCCCAGGCGGCCGCATGCACGGGCATGCCCTTGTTCCTGAACATCGTCTCGAACTCCGTCCAGCGCGACGGATCGGATCTGTCCATGGGAGGGACTTCGCGGAAACGCCTGTCTCCCGCCATCACTTCACGCGCGGCCGAGAAGTATTCCGCATGGTCGGTCGCGAACTGCAGGCGTCCGCCGGTTTCGAGTTTTTTCCAGAGCGCGTCGAGAAAGAGCGGGGAAAACAGCCTGTGCCTGCGGTGTTTGCGTTTGGGCCACGGGTCGGGGAAAAACACGTAGACCGTACGCACATGCCGGTCGGCAAGGAGATAATGCAGAGTATAGAGAGCCTCGAGCCGCACGATGTGCGTGTTTTGAAGGGCGAGGCGTTTCGCCTTGACGTCGAAATCGCGCACTCTGCCGAGCATCCGTTCTATGCCGAGGAACTCGATGCCGGGATTCTCCGCCGCGCGGCGGGTCAGAAAGCGGCCTTTGCCGCAACCGATTTCGACTTCGAGAGGACGCGACATGTCGTAAAGGGCGGGGCAGGGGAGCGGCTTGCACGGATCGTCCACGCCGAGCACGCAGTAAGGTTCGCTGTTGCGTTTTTTCATTCTTCGGCGAGAGATTGCAGAAACTTTGCGGGCGGATGGGCCGGACGCATCGTTTCGAGAGACACGAAACAGTGAACGGTATGCCCCGAAACGAGCAGTTCGCCGTCGCGGCGGACGTCGCATGCGATTTTGAGCCGCACTCCGCGCTGTTCTTCGCAGCGGCATTCGATTTCGAGCAAGTCGTCGTATCTGGCCGGCTTGCGGTAGTCGAGTTCGGCATGAAGCACGGGAAGAGCGAAGCCTTCGGCCTCGCACTCTTTGTAGGTGTAGCCGCAGGCGCGCATGAGTTCGTTCCGTGCGCGCTCGAAAAGGACGAGATAGTTGGCGTAGTAGACCACGCCCATCTGATCCGTGTCGGCGTAGGGAACGCGATATTTCAATACGGTCTTTTTCATTTCGGCTGGAATCCCGCATCGCGCAGCTGTTTTTCCCGGAGGCGTTTGAGTTTCAGCCAGCCGGCGGCGGAGACGTCGCCGCGCGCGGCGCGGGCGCGCATACGCCAGAGGGTGGACTCTTCCGCGGATTTGGTAGTTCCGCGGCCTTCCGCGAGACATTTGGAATAAAGCTCCATCGCGTCTATCTTTCCGTCTTCGGCGGCGGATTTCAGATATGTCGCGGCTCGCAGTTCCTCCGCCGGCGTCGCATCGGGATTGTCAAGCAGAATCGAGGCGGCGTCGAACTTGGCTTCGACGACTCCGGCGGCGGCCGCCTTGTCGATCCATCTGGCGGCCTCGGCTTTCTGCTGCGCGTTTCCGGCCTCGTCCGCCAACGCCTTTCCGTATCCGTACGCGCCGACAGGCGAGCCGGCCTCCGCGGCCTCTTTCAGATAGTACATCGCGGATTTCATATTGGCCGGGGCGATGACATTCCCGTCCCTGTCCTTCAGACCCTGGACGAGAAGCATGCCGAACGAACCCATCGCGTCGGGATGTCCGTAGCCGGCGGCCTCGCGCAGCGCCTTGAACGCATTTTCAGGGTCGGGCGCCTTGAGTCCTTTGCCGGAAAAAAGCATGCGCGCGAGATTGTGGAGGGCGTCTGGATGGCCAAGGTCCGCCGCAAGCCTGTACGCCTTGAGCGCGCCGCGCACGTCGGGAACAGGCCTGCCGGCGCCGTTGCGTTTTCCGATGCCGCGTTCGAGACACTTGCCGAGAAGGTTCAGCGCCCCGGGACTCGCATCCTCGAAATCCTTCTTCGAGCGCGAATCGAAATTGCCCGCCGACACGAGAAGCGCGATAGCTTCTTTTTCAAGTTCGTTCCGCTTCGCGGAATCCTTGCATGACGCCGACGCGATGAGTTTCATCTGCGCCTGCCGCACCTCGGCCTGGCGGTTTCCGCATTTCGCCGCTTTCGCGAGTTTCGCGTCGTCTTCGTCGGCGAGGGCAAGCAGATACCAGGACAGACCGTTGCCCCTGGATTTCGCCGAGTGTTCGATCTTGTCGCGGGACTTTTCTATGTACGATTCGCGCAACGCGTCGTTGACGCGGAGCACTTCCGGAGCTTCCGGATCGCGCGAAGATGTCGCCACGAGGAACATCGCGAGCGGATGTCCGCCGTCGGCGAGTTTTTTCATTTCGAGCGCGCTCTGCTCCGCGAGGCGCGGCGAACCGGCGTCCCTGTATTCGAAAAACCTTATGAAGACGTTCCGGGAAGGCAGTTTCGCGCCGTTGCCCTTTTCCTCCGCCGCGAAAACGGCGGACGGCAAGAACGCGGCGGCTAAAAACGCCGCGATGATCCTGTTCATTCCTTTTTCTCCTTTGCGAGTTTCTTTTCTTCGTCCTTGACCCACGCTGCCGCGACCGCGTCGCCGTTGGCGGCGTCGGATTTCATCTTCCAGTACAGGGCTTTCGACGCGGACTTCTCCACGCCGATGCCGTCGCGGTAGCAGGCGTAGAGGTTGTCCATCGCCGTGGCGTTGCCAAGGAGAGCCGCGGCCTCGAACGCCTTGAACGCGGCCACAGGCTCTTTGCCGACGCAATCTCCGCGCAGCAGCATCAGCCCCCATGCGTTGAGCGCGTCGGGGTGGCCGGCCTTGGCGGCCTTGTAGATCAGATACTGCGCCTTTTTCCTGTTCTGCGGCACGCCCTCGCCGTTTTTGAGCGCCCATCCGTAATTGAGCATTCCGGTCGGGCTGCCGGCTTCGGACGCTTTGCGGAACCAGTACGCCGAGGCTTCGATGTCGGGGCGCACGTGGATGCCCTCGCGGAAGCATATCCCGAGATTGTTCATGGCGTCCACATGGCCGCGTTCGGCCGCAGTGCGGAATGCGTTGAACGCCGCCTCTTCGTCGCGCTCGGTTCCGATTCCGGAATTGAGGCATACGCCGAAATTGTAGCATCCGTTCATGTCGTTCTGTTTTGCGGCGGCCTTGAAACGTCCGAACGCCTTTACGAGCGCGGCGTTCGTGACGCTGTCCGGATAGCGTGCGGGGTTGTCCGCGACAAGTCCCGCCGCAGTCCTGTTGAGCGCCTGCGGATTGCCCAGTTCCGCCGCCTTTTCAAGCATTGCGGCGTCATGGGATTCCATTGCGAGCAGATAAAGTACGATAGGGTTGGATTTGCGCGCGGCGATCCGCTCCAGCACGGGACGCGAGGCTTTGAAATACGCTTCCTGCGTTTCGGCGTCCACGGCGGCGCCCGGGGGGAGGCGGTCGCCGTTTCTCGACGACAGCGCGATTATGAACATCTGGAGCGGCAGGCCCCGGCGCGCGCCTTCCGCGACTTTCAAGGCGGCCGCTTCGTAGCGGGTTTCGTTCCCGGCCGCGCGGGAGTTGAGAAGGTCGAGAATCGCATCGGGGTCGTTCTGCGCCGGATTGCCGGGCTTCTGCGGAGCGGAGAATACGGACATTGACGCAAACGCCGCGGCGAGCGCCGCTATGGATGCCGGGAACCGCACTGCCGTCACCCGATCGAGATTTCGGCCTGTTCGCGCGTGGCGAGGTCTTTCGCCATCGCGGTTCCGCGCGCCACGTCGTCCGGGCCGATGAAGACCGCTTTGGCGCAATCGCCGGCTCCGGCCCGCGCGAAGAACTGCTTGGGCTTTTGATTGCGCAGCGCGAGATCCACGCGTTCTCCGGCGGCGCGCAGGCGCGCGGCGAGCCTGAAAGCGGCGTCGCGCTGTTCCGGGAACATGAATCCCACCGCATATCCGCGGCGCGCGCGTCCGGCGTCTGAACCAAGTCTTGCCTTGAGCAGTTCCGTGACCACGACGTCGCCGAAGCCCAGCCCCACGGCTGGCGTCGGCGCGCCGCCGATCGCGGTAAGGAGATTGTCGTACCTTCCGCCGCCGAATATGGCGCGGAATTCCCCTGCGGTGTCGAACGCCTCGAACACGATGCCAGTATAGTATGAAAGGCCGCGTATGACCGAAATGTCGAACACGAGCCTGTCGGCGAAACCCGCGGTCTGCGCAAGCGCGAAAAGTTCGCGCAGCGACGCCACGGCCTTGGAGCCGGGCGCGGCTTTCGCGGCGGCGGCGTCGAGGGAATCGACTGCGAGCAGCCCGAACGCGGCTTCCGCCGCAGCGTCGTCGAGTCCGCCGTCGCGGAGGATGGCGGCGATTTCGGAATCCGGAATCTTGCCGCGCTTGTCGAGGGCGAGAAACACGGAGGCGTGTTTCTCCTGCGGTATGCCCGAGGCGTCGAGCAGTTCGCCGAGAAGGGCGCGCGAAGAGACGCGCACCTTGTATGCGCCGTCGGGCAGGCCCATCCTGCGCAGCGCGTCGCAGGCCGCCCCGAGCACTTCGGCTTCGGCCGCCACGGAATCTTCGCCGACGATGTCGAGATTCCACTGGTAGTGTTCGCGTTTGCGGCCTTTCGTCATGCGCTCGTAGCGGAAGCACTGCGCGACAGTCGTCCACTTCACGGGGAAGGAGAGCTGCTTCTGCCTGGCCGCGATCATGCGCGCGAGCGTGGGCGTCATTTCGGGGCGAAGCGCGAGCTTGCGTCCGCTTTTGTCTTCGAACAGGTATATCTGGTTCGAGACTTCCTCGCCGGCCTTGCGCGCGAGCAGCTCGTACGATTCCACGACGCAAGCGTCGTAGCGGCTGAATCCGGCCGCGTCGCCTGCGGCGCGGAACGCGTCGAATACGCGCGTGCGCCACTCCATGTCTTCGGGGTAGAAGTCGCGCATTCCGCGCGGAGGGTCGAAACTTATCTGTCCGTCTGCCATTTGCATTCTCCTGAGTGCGGCTGATTATACCAAAATCCCCCCGTGTCCGGCACCAGCAATTTCGCCATTGACACCGGAAAACGGTTTTGATAACCTTTCGCGCCGTTGGCGAGGTAGCTCAGTGGTAGAGCTTCGGAATCATAATCCGCTGGTCGGGGGTTCGATCCCCTCCCTCGCCACCATTTTTATCTACGGGCCCGTAGCTCAATGGTCAGAGCAGGGGACTCATAATCCCTTGGTTGCCGGTTCGAATCCAGCCGGGCCCACCATTGCGACCTCCGTCCGCCGGAAGCGGCGATGGCGGGACAGTGCAGGCGGAAGACGAAGGAGAATGCCATGTCCGTTGGCGAAAGAACCGTGGTATACCCCGGAACGTTCGATCCCATGACTCTGGGGCATTTCGATCTCATAACGCGCGCGGCGGGTCTCTACGACAAGGTGATTGTGGCGGTGGCCGCGACTTCCGTCAAAAAAGGCGCGATGTTCCCGTTCGGGGAACGTGCCGCGATGATACGCGCCGACGTCGAAGCCGCGGGGTTCGCAAACGTGGAAATCGCCCCGCTGGACTGTCTTCTCGTGGACTTCTGCAAGGCGCGCGGCGTGCGCACCGTGCTGCGCGGCGTGCGCGTGTATTCGGATTTCGAGTACGAATTCCAGATGGCGCTGACGAACAAGAAGCTCTGGCCGAAACTCGAAACGATCTTCATGATGCCGAACGAAAACTACGCGTACGTCTCGTCGTCGACGGTGCGCGAGATAGCGCAGTACGGCGGCGACACGTCGTCGCTCGTCACCCCCGCGGTGGAGGCCGCGATACGCAAAGCCGCGGCGGCGCGCGCGGAAGGCGGAGAGAGATGAACGAAAAACTCTTCAGGGAGATGCAGGACGCCGGGCGGGTGCCGATCGACGTTGCGCGGATGGACGAAGACGGCGCGACGCTCGAAGGCGCGACCGGCGACATCCTGGATCTGCATTCGGAGTACATAAGGCCGCTCGGCGGAATCGCATACAGCCTCGAAGCGACGCCCGCAGGCCCGGAGCTGCTCGTGCGCGGCTCCCTGCGCGCGACTCTCGAAGCCGAATGCTCGCGTTGCAACAGGACGTTTTCCTTCGATGTCTCCGTCGACGGCTTCGCCGAATCTTTCGAACTCGACCCCGCGGCGGAATTTCTCGACATCACCGACGCGATCCGCGAAGCGGTGATCCTGGAAATTCCCGCGTTCCCCGTCCACGATCCCGGATGCAAAGGGCTTTGCGCGCAGTGCGGCGCGGATCTGAACGACGGGCCGTGCGGGTGCGCGGCGAAGGGGAGCGATTCGCGCTGGGGCGCGCTCGACGGTCTCGGCGTCTGAAACGCCGCGGAAAGGAGTCCGGAACATGAACAGGGATATCGTCTGCATAGGCGCTGGATACATCGGCGGACCGACGATGGCGGTGATCGCCAAAATGAACCCCGGCCGCAAAGTCGTGGTCGTGGACATAAACAAAGAGCGCATCGACGCGTGGAACTCGCCGGATTTCGAGCTTCCCGTCTACGAGCCGGGGCTTGCAGATGTCGTAAAGGAGACGCGCGGACGCAACCTCTTTTTCTCCACGGACATAGAAAGCGCCGTGCGCGAATGCGACATCGTGTTCGTTGGCGTGAACACGCCCACGAAGATGTTCGGCCGCGGAGCCGGGCGCGCGAGCGATCTGCAATTCTGGGAATCCACGGCGCGCGAAATCAAGCGCTATGCGAAAAGCGACAAGATCGTAATAGAAAAATCCACGCTCCCCGTGCGCACCGCAGCGGCGATGGAATCAATCCTCAACACGCGGGACGGCTGCAAGTTCACCGTGCTGAGCAATCCCGAATTCCTCGCGGAGGGTACTGCGATACGCGACCTCCTGGAGCCGGACCGCGTCCTCATCGGCGGCCCGCAGGACGAAGACGGGATCCGCGCGATCGCGGAGGCGGCTGCGATCTACGCGTCGTGGGTTCCGCGCGAAAAGATAATCACTTCCAACGTGTGGTCGGCTGAACTCGCCAAGCTCGCGGCGAATGCGTTTCTGGCGCAGAGGGTTTCGTCCATCAACGCCATCGCCGGGCTTTGCGAAGCCACCGGCGCGGACGTGGACGAAGTCGCGCGCGTGATCGGCGCGGACGGGCGCATCGGTCCGAAGTTCCTGAAGGCCGGGCCGGGATTCGGCGGATCGTGCTTCAAGAAGGACGTTCTGAATCTCGTGTACCTGTGCGAATCCGCCGGGCTGCACACGGCCGCCGAATACTGGATGCAAGTCGTGAAAATGAACGAGCACCAGCAGGAGCGGATCGTCTCGCGTCTTTTCAAGGAAATGTTCAACACGCTCGCGGGCAAGAAGATCGCGATTTTCGGCTTCGCGTTCAAGGCGGACACCGGAGACACGCGCGAAACGCCCGCCGGAACCGTGGCGCGGCTGCTTGCGGAAGAACACGTGCGCCTCGCTGTCACGGATCCCAAAGCGCTCCGCAACGCGCGTGCGGATCTCGCAGGCGTCGGCGGCGTGGAATTCGAAGAAGACGAATACAAGGCAGCGGCGGACGCCGACGCCGTCGTGGTGATGACGGACTGGAGCCGCTATCCGCAGCTCGACTGGGAACGCATATATTCGAACATGCGGAAACCCGCGCTTGTCTTCGACACTCGCAACTGTCTCGATGCGCGTAAATTGAAAAGCATCGGATTCAAGACGGTCAACATCGGAAAATAAAAAGCGTGCGGCGCGGCAGGGCCGCGCCGCACTCCGGCAGGCGGGGATTCGATCTCCCGGCGCGCCGGGCGCGCATCGTCATGCAATCGCTATCTTGCGCGCTTTCGTCTCCGGCTTCTTGTCGACCGTCACTTTCAGCAGCCCGTTGGCGGAAGAAGCCTTCACCGTTCCCGGATCGGCGAGTTCCGGCATGTCCACGGAAACCGCGTAGTTGCAGCGGCAGAATTCAACGCTCGCCGGCTTGAATCCTGCGGGAGGCGTGAATACCGCGTTCGTCTTCAGCGTGAGAGTGCGGCCTTCCACGCCGAGTTCGGCGCATTCCTTGGGTATTCCCGGAATCTCGAAAGTGTATTCGTAGGCTTCGGGAGTTTCCCTGAGCGCGACCGCGGGAGTTACATATCTTGTTTCACTGTTCATTTTCAGATCCTTTCTTGTTTGCGGTTTATGCAATGTCTAGTTTGCGCGTTTCCTGCGCGGCGATTTTCGGGAGTTCGATGCGGAGTATTCCGTCGGTGAACTTTGCGTTCGCCTTGTCCGCATCCACGCGGAACGGAAGTTCGATCCTGCGCGACCATGCGGGCTTCGGGCACTGGGCGACTTTCACTTCGCCCTCCTTGGCTTCGGCGGCGGGCGCCTTGCCGGAAATCGTTATCGCCTGCTGTTCAAGCGAAAGATCCACGTCCGCGGACGTCTTGCCAGGCAGCTCGACATCTATCAGCACCGCGTTCTCGTCCAAGTATACATTTACCGGCGGGAACTTGCCCGATGCCAGATTGCGCATATTGCGGTATATGCGGCTGTCATTGAATATGTCGTCTACGAACGACAGCGGATTGTTCATCAGATCGAATATCGTACTCATTTGTTTTTTACCTTTCCGTCCGGTTGAGCCGGACGCTTTACATAATAGCATCAAGCGTGCCAAGCCGTAATATCCGATAAAAATGGCAATTTGGCGCGACACAATGTCACACAAGGGACAATGTGGCGCGCACGAAGCGTATGTTGTCGCAGGCATCGAGCCTACGCTCCGATGGTTTTGCCCTGCATGCGGGCGGACGCGGTGTTGATGCTCTTGCCTGCCATAAACAGCAGTTCCCGCGATTCGGCACGCAGCAACTCGACGGCCTCGCCTGACGCAAGCCTCGACGCGAACAGCAACCATTAGGCGTCGCTTCGCTCCGAAGTGCCTCAGCGGCCAACAGCCAGCAATCCAGCGCCCAATGGGCAGACACGCGCCCCCCTCACTGGCTGCTGGTTACTGGCTGCTGGTTGCTGGAACACTTCCAACGCATCAAAAATTCGTTCTACCTCGCGTCAGCGGGGAGAAGGAATTTTTGATGCGTTGGCCGTAGCAGGCGGGTCGTCTCCATTGACAAACACGCGCTCGACGCGGTTCCCGAACGAGCAGATTATTTCGTAGGCGTGCGTGCCTTTTATCGCCGCCCAGTCGTCGGGAGCGATCGCCCCGGCGCCTTCGCCGCCAAGGCATATAACCTCGTCCCCGGGAACGACGCCCGGCACGTGCGTGACGTCTACGGTTGCATAGTCCATTGAAACGCGCCCCTTTACAGGGCAGGGCACGCCTTTTATCAGAACGTGTCCGCTGTTGCCGAGAGCGAGCGGCAGGCCGTCTGCGTATCCTGCGGATATCGTGGCGATTTTCGACGTCTTGGCCAGACACCACGTCCTGCCGTATCCCAGGGTCGTTCCCGGGGGGAGGGATCTGACCTGGGCGACTCTGGTCTTGAGCGAAAGCACGCTTTCAAGATCAAGTGTGCGTTCGCCGTTGGGGTCGAACGAACCGTGCAGGTTGATGCCGGTGCGCACGATGTTGAACGGTGGTTTGCGCGCGCGCGAAAAATTGTTCAACGCGTCGCTGGCCGCAATGTGGATTTTCCGGAAAACGATGCCGTCGCGCGCAACGTCGTCGACAATGGAAATGAAAAGGTTTATCTGCGCGTCTGTGAACGGATCCGCCGGATCGTACGCCATCGGACAGTGCGAGAACAACCCCTCGCAGTCGAGATGCGGCAGGGCTTTGATTTCGCGGATCGTCCGCGGCGCGTCTGCCGCCGGGATGCCGAGGCGTCCCATGCCGGTATCGATTTTCAAATGCACCTTCGCGGTCCGCCCCGCCTTTGCCGCCGCCGCGTCTATCGCGCGGGCGGTCTTCAGATCGATCGCCGGAAGTACGATTCCGGCTTCCACCATCGCTTCTATTTCATCGGGCAGAACGCTTGAAAGTATCTGCACGGGTTTTCCGCATCCGGCGAGCTGGAGCGCTTCGAACGGTTCCGCCACGCCTATTCCGGCGGCGTCGGTCTTCGACAGCGCCTGCGCGTAGGCGAGGACTCCAAGGCCGTAAGCGTTCGCCTTGAGGACGGGAAGGATGCCGCACGGAGAGGCGGCCGTTTTGATTTTTGCGTAGTTGGACCGGAGCTTGGCGATGTCCACTTCGACCCACACGCGTCTTGGAAGATGTTTTGCCATGGGCGGAAGTTTACCCCCAAGTCTTTGCGGAATCAACCCCGGCCGGGGGAGGAACGGAATCTGCAAACGGCGGAAACCGGATTCTCTCGCGTGCGCGCGCACGAGCGCGCCCGCGCGTAAAATCGCGCTTGCAAAAAACCGCAGGAAATGCCACACTATCTCCCCGTCAAGGAATATGCATATATGTCCGAAGCCCCACAAAACAAGAACATGCCCCCGTTTGGACTCGTCGAAAAAAGCCAGGACGGCTTCGAGGAGTTCCCGGTTCTGCGCGCATTCCAGCAGTATATCGACGCAGAACAGGCGAGGGCGCGCAAGCGCATCATAGCGCTGTCCGTGTTTTTCGTTTTCATGATGGTAGTGGTGATCGCCGGATTCATGACGGCGCTCACGTACACGATGGGCAAGAACCAGAACGTTTCCGACAAACTCATCGGCATCCTCGAAGAGCGCGCGAAGGACGCGGCGCGCCAGACCGCCGCGCCTGAAACTCCGCAGAAGCCTGAAGTCTCCCGGCGCGAAGCGGAACTTGCGGCGCAGGTCGCGCAATACAAAGCGCGCGAAGAAGAAGCGCGCAAGGCCGCCGAAGAAAAAGCCAAGGCGCAGGCCGAAGCCGACAGAAAAGCGCTGCTCGAGAAAATCGAACGGCTTTCCGCGGAGATCGCCGCGGTGCAGGCGGAAGGCAAGGCGAACGCCGACAAGGCGAAGCCGGAATCCGCCAAGCCGGAGGTCCCGCCGCCGCAGCCGGCGCAGACGCCCCCGCCCGCTGCGGCGGAAACGGCACGTCCGCAGGCGCGTCCGGCAGTTTCCGCCGCAGACGCGTCGCGCACCGAAAAGCTTCTGGAGCAGTCCATCCGCGAAAGAATCCGCCGGGAAGAGGCGGAAAAACGCGCGCACGATCTTGAAGTGGAACTGAACCGCAGAAAGCTCTATCCGGAACTTTACGGCGTCAGGCCGAAGCCCGCCGCCGCTCCGGCACCGGCGGTGTTTGAAGTTCCGCCGCAAGCGGCGCCGGAGGAAATTCCGCCGGTTGCGCCTTCCGCGCCGGAACGTGCCGCAAAAACCGTCGTGGAAAAGACAGACGCGAAACCGGCTGCGGAAAAAAACGCAAAAGAGACCGCAACTGCAAAAACCGCCTTGCCGCCTGTACGGTGGCGCGTATATCAACCTTGAAGGACGACCGCCGTCTGCAAGGGGAGGACGGCGCAAATGAACGAATGGGTAAGGATTGGATAAAGACCGAAAGAAGAAAGAGGAACGAAAATGCCGCTCAAAGCAATGGTGTTCGTAGACGGAAACTGGCTGTACAGGAACAGACCGGCGCTGTTTAAAAAACTCGAAGAGGAAAACGGCTTCGAGATCGACTACTGCCGCATGCCGAAACTGCTCGTCGAAGAAACGGCGAACAGGCTCGATGCGGACATAGACGTTGTCAGGACGCTCTATTTCGGAACCGTCCGCGCGATGTACAACCCCTCGAAGCAGAATGCGTTCTACGATTTCCTCGAACGCCGCTGCGGGTATGAAACCCATGTCCACTACATGGACCCGGGGGCCGGATCGGACCGCGGGGAACTGCAGTGGGTGAACATGGAGCTTGGCGCGGAAATGCTCCATTACGCCATGACGCCCGGAGTGTACGATATCGCGGTGCTCGTGGGCGACGACATAATATACGCCCCCGTTCTCAGGCGCGTGCGCGCCGCCGGAAAGCGCGTCCTCATCGTCGATTCGCGCCCCGAAACCGGCGACCGCCCGGACTTCCGCCGCCTTTCGCAGATTCCGCGCACGAACGACTTCCCGGAAGTGTTCCTCGACGACTACGCGAACGAACTCAAGCTCGTGCGCGAACACACCGTGCGCACATGCCGCCAGTGCGGACGCGAAGAGGAGACGACCTGGGCCGGAGTCGAATTCTTCTGCTCCGAGTGCCGCGGCAAATACCGCAGCAACACGCTCCCGGCCCAAGATGGCGACGGACAGGACGGCACCCGGGAACAATGATATCGGTTGCGGTAGACCTGGGGACGACCGTAGTGTCGTTCTCCGCGTTCGACGGCGCGCGCAGGATTGCGCGCGCCGATTTGCGCAATCCACAGAAAATCGCGGGATTGGACGTGGCTTCGCGGATCGCCGCCGCGTCTGCGTCCGCGGGCCGGGCATTCGAACTTCAGCGTCTTCTGTCGTCGGCTCTCGTACAGCGCGTTGCGTCCGCCCTCCACGCCTGCGCGATGAGAGCGTCGGAAATTTCCATGTGGTGTTTTTCCGGCAACACCGCGATGGAAGGCATCTTCGCCGGAAAAGACGTGTCATCGCTCGCCCGCGCGCCTTTTTCCGCGCCGTGGAGCGGCGTCCTGCGCATGAAGGCGGCAGACCTGGGGCTGCCGTGCGCTCCGGGAGCGCCGGCGGTGTTCATGCCTCCGCTCGCCTCGTTCGTGGGCGGCGACACTGCGTCTGCGATACTCGCGGCCGAACGCGGCGGCATCCGCCGGCCTTACGCATTGCTCGATCTCGGCACCAACGCCGAAATCGTCTACGCGGCCCCGGGCGGGGAAACGTTCGTCGCCAGCGCCGCCGCAGGCCCGGCGTTCGAAGGCGCGGGCGCGAGCTGCGGCGTTCCGGCCTTCAGAGGCGCGATCGACCGCGTTGAACTGAATGCCGGTGTTTTCCGTTGCCATGTCGTAGGCGACCCTCTGGGGACGTGGACCACGGCAGGCGGCGGAGCATGGGTGAACAACCGCAACAAGGCGCGCGGCATCTGCGCTTCCGGAATCATCGACGTTCTCGCGGAAGCCGTCCGCGCCGGGATCTTGAAGGAAGACGGTTCGATGGACGCGTCGAAAATCGTCCTGCGCGACGGCGTATACGTGACCCGCGAGGACATAAGGGCGTTCCAGACGGCCAAAGCCGCGGTATGCGCGGCGATGGAGACCGTTTTCGCCGAAGCGGACGTTCCGGATGGGAAAGCGCGCGCGCTGCCGCTCGTTCTTGCAGGTTCCATGGGGCGGCGCATATTGCGCAGGAACGCGGAAAAGCTCGGAATATGGCCTTCAGGGATGGCGGCAGTCCCGATCGGCAATGCGTCGCTCGCCGGTGCGGAACTGTACATCGGCGCGCCGGAGGAATGCGAATTGCGCCTTTCGCGCATTGCCGCGTCGGTCAGGCATGTGAATCTCGCGGAATCGCCGCTGTTCCAGTCGCTGTTCATCGAACGCATGCAACTGCGCCGGTTTTAGAGGCGGACGAGTTCAGCCGCGCGTGCGGAGGTATTCGCGGAGACCGCGCGCGCGAAGCCTGCACGCGGGGCATTTGCCGCATCCGTCGCCGGGAATGCCGTTGTAGCAGGTCAGCGTTTTTTTGCGGATGAAATCGAATTCGCCGAGTTTGCCGGCGAGCGCCCACTCCTGCGCTTTCGTCAGATCCATCAGCGGCGTGACGATTTTGAAAGGCCATTCCATCGCAAGGCGCATCATGCGCTCCTGCGCGCGCACGAAAGCCGCGCGGCAGTCGGGATAGCCGGAATAGTCCGCCTGCGAAACGCCCGTGTAGATTTCCGTCGCGCCGAGCGTTTTCGCATAGACGCCGGCAGCCAGCAGAAAGAACGCGTTGCGTCCTTCAACTACAGTGTTGGGGCACGACGCGCCTTTGGGTCTGCCGATTTTCATCGAAGGATCCAAAAGCGCGTTGGCGGTGATGTCTTTGTAGAACGGCAGTGAAACCGTTTTATGGAGAGCCAGGCCGAAGTGCGCGGCCACGATTCTGGCATGGCGGACTTCGGCGGCATGGCGCTGTCCGTAGCGGAACGTGACCGCCGCCACGGATTCCGCGCCGTGCCTGCGTACGGCAAGCGCGGCGCAGAGCGCGGAATCCTGGCCGCCGCTCAACACGACGACGGCCTTGATTCCGCTTTTTTTCTCCGTCCTCCGCATCAGCGCAGCGCGGCCTGCGCGGCGGCGAGGCGCGCGATCGGCACGCGGAAGGGCGAGCAGCTGACGTAGTCCAGCCCCAGCTTGTGGCAGAACTCCACGGACGAAGGATCGCCGCCGTGCTCGCCGCAGATGCCGCAGTGGAGTTTCGGGCGGGTGGCCTTGCCGTCGCGGACGGCCATCTCCATGAGCTTGCCCACGCCGGTCTGGTCGAGTTTGGCGAAAGGATCGTTCTCGTAGATCTTGCTGTCGTAGTAGGCGCCGAGGAACTTGCCCGCGTCGTCGCGCGAAAAACCGAACGTCATCTGCGTAAGGTCGTTCGTGCCGAAGCAGAAGAACTCCGCTTCTTCGGCGATCTGGGCGGCGGTGAGCGCCGCGCGCGGGATTTCGATCATCGTTCCGACTTCGTAGTTGAGCTTGATGGCGGCGGCCTGGATTTCGTCGTTCGCCACATGCACCACGATGTCCTTCACGAATTTGAATTCCTTCGCGTCGCCAGTAAGCGGAATCATGATCTCCGGCTTCACGTTCCAGCCCTTGTGCCTGCGCTGCACGTTTATCGCGGCGCGGATGATGGCCTTGGTCTGCATCACGGCGATTTCGGGATACGTGACCGTGAGGCGGCAGCCGCGGTGGCCCATCATCGGGTTGAACTCGTGGAGCGAGTCGATGATTTCCTTGATGCGGCCGATCGGCTTGTGCGTCTCCTTGGCGAGAAGCGCGATTTCATCCTCGGTGTGCGGCACGAACTCGTGCAGCGGCGGATCGAGGAAGCGGATCGTCACGGGCTGGCCGTCGAGCGCTTCGAACAGCTGTTCGAAATCGTCCTGCTGGTAGGGGAGGATCTTGGAAA
>CACYEO010000219.1 GCA_902773475.1 uncultured bacterium
GAGTCCGTCGCCTGTCGCGAAGTTCCAGACTTCGTCCGGCTGGGCGAGACGCGCGGGTCCGTCGTATATCGACTCTCCGCCAAGCGCCGCTATGCGCGCTGTCGCTTCTTCGCGAGGAAGCCCCGCGAGAGCGTTTTTCGAAACAGGCGAGCGTTCCGTCGCAGCCTTCAGGAACGGCCCCTCCTCTATGTCGGCAAGGTCTCGCGCCGCATACGGAACGAGCGCCGCAGCCCTGTTTCCGCCGCGCAATGCCCGCAGGCGGTCCGCGATTTCGTTCCTTCCCATTTTCGGCGTTATGCCGAGAGGCGTTTCCGAGCGGTCGAAAACCACGCGTGACGGATCCGGCAGCCGCGGTTCCACGACTCTCATGTCCGCCGCGCCTGGCACCGGCACGAGGAATTCGCGGAGCTTCGCTGAAAATCTCTTGTAAGCCTCCGGATCTATTGTCGCTTCCGGGTACAGGAGATGGATGTATCCGGTCTCATGCGCCACAATCGTCACGCGCTCGTGCTCGAGAGCGCGGCGCGCCTGCTGCGAAATCACGGTGCCGTTGCACCACATCGCTTTTGTCACCAGCCGCCGGTTGTTCGTGAGGATGCCGGTGTCGGCATCGACGAAATTCTGCGAGTGGAGAGGCGTCGCCATCAGATATATGTCGGAAAGAGGTATGCCGCAAACCGTGAAAGCGGCGGCGGCGTACAGCGCGGCGAGCGACACGCATTCGCCCGCGCCGCAGGAGTGTCCTTCCTTGCGGGCGAACGCGTCCATCGCCTCGACGGATTCCGTCTTCCAGTACGGAATCGTGTCGGAATCGTATTTGTCCAGTCCGAAGTGCCGCCGTATGTCGATGTCGTAATAGTAGACGTCGCCTTGATAGCCGAATAGCGCGTTCGACCGCGCGATTTCGTCCGGCGACAGGAAAGGTGCGAATCGCGCAAGTTCGTCTTGCTGCCGCGTCAGACCCCACGTGTCGAGGTCCAGGTTGAACGTGTAATGGTCCATTATGTGCTGGCGCAGGCGCTGGAGGCGTTTTTTGGGACGCATCGAGCGCACGCCGGCGAACCAGTCCAGCTCCCGCCACGCCCAGATGCGGGGCGAGAGTATGTTTGCGAGCACAAGCGAATACATCAGCGCCGGGAAGACGAATATCTCCATGTCGGAGAGCGTCGCGGCGGAGGATTTCTCTTCGTCGGATACGGGTTTCATCCGTGAAGCCGTATGCTCGGTGTGCAGTCCGTCAGGTCGCCGGGTTTTCCGGCGCCTCCGGATTTTCCGGGCTTTCCGGGGTCTGGGGAGTTTCCGCTGTCTCCGGATTTTCCGCTGTCACGGGGCTGTCCGTCGCTTCCACGTCCTCTTCTTCCGCTCCGTCCGCCACCGACAGCGAAACGAGTTTCGCGTCGTCTCCAAGGCGGAGCAGCCGCACGCCCTGCGCCGCGCGGCCTACTACGGAAATCTGTCTTACGGGAGAACGCACCATCATGCCGTCCGAGGTGATGGAAATCACGGATTCGTCGTCCGCCACCGTGCGGGCCGCCACGACAAGACCGTTGCGGTCTTCGCCTTTTATGGCGATAAGCCCCTGCCCTCCGCGGTGGTGTGCGGTGAAATCCTTGAACTCGATCCGCTTCGTGTATCCGTTCTCTGTCGCAAGCAGGAACGTCTTGCCGTCGTCTACCGTGTCGAAAGCCACGACGCGGTCGGAGCCAAGCAGCCTGATGCCGCGCACTCCGGTCGCTCCGCGGCCCATGCGGCGCACATCGGAAGCGGCGAAGCGTATGCCGCGTCCGCCGGCGGTGACCAGCACGATCTCGCTCGAAGGCGTCACAAGCCTCACATCGACTATCGAATCGCCCTCGTCAAGGTTGATGGCGATTATGCCGTTGCGGTTGATGTTGCGGTAGTCTCCGAGCAGCGTCTTCTTGACTGTTCCGCATTTCGTGGCGAACATCACGTCCACGTCGCCGTCGAAAGAGCGGAGCGGCAGCAGCCGCACGACGCGTTCGTTCTCGCGAAGGTTCAGGATGTTCACGAGCGGACGCCCGAAGGACTGGCGCGACGCCTCGGGGATCTGGAATGCGTCGCGGATGAATACGCGGCCGGTGTCGGTGAAGAAGAGCAGCGAGTCGTGCGTCTGCGCCACGAATACGAGGCGTATGAAATCCTCTTCTTTCACATTCAGCCCGGTCACTCCGGTTCCGCCGCGCCTCTGCTGGCGGTATTCGGTGAGCTTCACGCGCTTTGCGTAGCCGCGGTGCGAGAGCGTGATAACGCACGGCTCGTCCGGGATCAGGTCTTTTACGGTGACATCGTTTTCGTCCGCCGCTATTTCGGTGCGGCGCGCGAAGTCGGGGCGCGAAGCGTATTTTTCCTTCAGCGCGGCGAGATCCTGCTTTATCAAAGCATGGATCTTCGCAGGATCGGCAAGAATCGCTTCGTACTCGGCGATGCGTTCGAGAAGGGCCTTCATTTCTTCTTCGAGCTTGCCGCGTTCGAGCCCGGTGAGCTGGTACAGGCGCATGTCGAGAATCGCGCCGACCTGCGCGGCGGAGAACGCGTATTTCGCCACGAGCCGCTCCTTCGCTTCGTCGCGGTTCGCCGAGGAGCGGATGATTGCCACGACATCGTCGAGATTCGCAAGCGCGAGCAGCAGCCCTTCGAGAATGTGGCGGCGGGCTTCGGCCTTTTTGAGCTCGAAGCGCGTACGGCGCGTGATCACTTCAAACCGGTGGTTGACGTGGCAGCGGAAGAAATCCTTGAGCGTAAGCAGGCGCGGACGGCCCTGGTCGATCGCCAGCATGATCGCGCCGAATGTGGTCTGCAGCTGCGTGTGCTTGTACAGGTTGTTCAGCACGACCTGCGCGATGGCGTCCTGCTTCAGGTCAATTTCGATGCGTATGTCGTCCTTCGAAAGGTCGCGTATGTCGGAAATGCCTTCTATCGCCTTGTCTTTGACGAGTTCCACCATGTGGGCTATCATGTCCGCCTTGTTCACGGTGTACGGGATTTCCGTTATTATTATCTTGTCGCGCCTGGACTTGCCGCCTTCTTCGATCTTCGCCTTGCCGCGCACGACGAGCTGTCCGCGGCCTGTCGTGTACATAGCGTGTATTCCGCCGACGCCGCACACGCTCGCGCCGGTCGGGAAGTCCGGCCCTTTCACGAATTGCATCAAGTCGGCAATCGAGCATCCGGGATTGTCGATGTAGTGCGTTATGCCGTCGCAGAGCTCTCCCAGGTTGTGCGGCGGTATGTTCGTGGCCATGCCAACCGCGATGCCGGAGGACCCGTTCAGGAGGAGGTTCGGCAGGCGCGCCGGAAGGACGGACGGCTCCAGACATGTTCCGTCGTAGTTCGGCTCCATGTCGACGGTGTCTTTGTCGAGATCGTCGAGGAGCTCTTCGGCGATACGCTGCAGGCGCACTTCCGTGTATCGCGAAGCGGCGGCGCCGTCGCCGTCGATCGATCCGAAGTTGCCGTGCCCGTCCACGAGCGGGGCGCGCATCGCGAAAGGCTGGGCCATGCGCACTATCGTATCGTAGATCGAAGCGTCGCCGTGCGGGTGGTATTTGCCCATCACGTCGCCTACTACGCGGGCCGACTTCTTGTGCTTGTTCGAGAACGTGTTGTTCAATTCGTTCATGCCGAACAGCACACGGCGGTGTACCGGTTTGAGACCGTCGCGGACGTCCGGAAGCGCGCGCCCGATTATGACTGACATCGAGTAGTCGATGTAGGAATGCGACATCTCCTCTTCTACGTCTATGTCGTGCATTCCGGCTCCGGGTATCGCCGCTGCGGCGGGTGCCGCCTGGGCGGTTTCCGCAGGCGTGTCGCCCCCGGCGTTCTCGTTCAAATCGGTTTCGTCTGCCATTGCTTGCTTCCGTGGTCGGTGGTTGTTTCTGTGAAGTATACCAAAAACCCCGGAGCCTGAGGCGTAATCTGTCCCGGGATTGCCGGATGCGGCTTGTCGCGGTAAATGTCCGCAGGGCGCCGGCAGCTGCCCCTGTTCAACTTAATGGACGGGAGTCCCTCAAATCAATTTTGGAACGGGTGTGAAAACAGACAAGGCGGGCGAGAAACGAAAAATGCGCTTAACCTGTAAAACAGGGTCGAACGCATTCTGGAGTGGTCGGACTGGCGGGGATCGAACCCGCGACCCCAACATTAAAAGTGTCGTGCTCTACCAACTGAGCTACAGTCCGGGGTGAAAAACGGCGCGTATATTATAAAAAACC
>CACYEO010000220.1 GCA_902773475.1 uncultured bacterium
AATGTCTTCGATTGTCATAACACTCAAATTAGCCTTTCTTGCCGCATATTATACCAAACCCCGCCCCGAACCGCAATAACAACTCTACACTGGTCTACGCATCAAAAATTCGTTCTACCTCGCGTCAGCGGGGAGAAGGAATTTTTGATGCGTTGGCCGTACGGCGGAGCGGTGCCGTCTTTCGCGCAGCGCGCCGATATGGTAAAATCTTTCCCACGCAAAGGAGGATTCCCGATGACCGAACTCAATGAAGATACTTTCGAACAGGCGACGGCCGACGGTGTCGTGCTTGTGGATTTCTGGGCGCCCTGGTGCGGCCCGTGCAAGATGATGGGCGCGCTTCTCGAACAGCAGATCGCCCCGGCGGCCGGAGGCGCGAAAATCGCAAAGGTGAACATCGACGACTGCCCGGAGCTTGCCGCGCGGTTCGGCATACAGTCGATACCCGCGCTTGTCGTGTTCAAGGACGGCGGGGAAGTCTCCCGTTTCATCGGGGTGCAGAAGCCGGACGCGATACTTTCCGCCCTTGCGGCGGCGGGAGCCTGAGGGGGCGGAAATGACATTTCTCGAATCGTTGAAAAGGCGCGGCCTCGTGGAGGCCGCGACGGATCCGGAAGTCGAAAAAGCGCTTGAAAAGCCGCTTACCGTCTACTGCGGCTTCGATCCTTCGAATTCATCCCTGCAGGCGGGGAATCTGGTGTCCGTGATGATGCTGCGGAGAATGCAGCTTGCGGGGCACAAGGTGATAGCGCTCGTCGGCGGGGCCACGGGACTCATCGGCGATCCGTCCGGCAAGTCCGCCGAGCGCAACATGCTCACGCTGGAGCAGGTGGCGGAGAACGTGAAAGGCATACGCCGCGATCTTTCGCGCGTCCTGGATTTCGACGGGCCGAACGCCGCGATCCTCGTGGACAACTACGACTGGTACAAGAACCTGTCCGCGATCGAATTCCTGCGCGACATCGCGGTGAACTTCCGCGTGCCGCAGATGCTTGCCAAGGAGTCCGTGAAGAAACGCCTCGAAGCGAGCGAAGGCGCGCTCACGTTCACGGAATTCTCCTACCAGATCCTCCAGGGCAACGATTTCCTGCACCTGCACGACAAGTTCGGATGCACGCTGGAAGTGGGCGGCAGCGACCAGTGGGGCAACATAACGGCCGGGACGGATCTCGTGCGCAGGCTGCGCGGCGAGAGCGTGTACGGGCTTACGTTCCCGCTTTTGTGCGATTCGTCCGGGCGCAAATTCGGCAAGTCCGAAGGCAACGCCCTTTTCATGGACGAGGCGAAGACTTCGGTCTACGACTGGTACCAGTTCTTCATGCGCTCGGCGGACGCGGACGTCATACGCTACCTGAAGGTCTTCACGCTTCTCGGGGAAGACGAGATCGCCGCGCTCGAAGAAGATCTCAAGGCGCATCCCGAGGCGCGCGCCGCGCAGAAACGCCTTGCGGAGGAGATGACGCGCCTCGTGCACGGCGAAGAAGGCCTCGAGACCGCGCGCAGGGCCACGTCCGTCCTGTTCGGCGGATCCGTCGAAGGCCTGTCCGCGGACGCGCTCGAAACGATCTTCGCGAACGTGAAGTCCGCGGAAGTCGCGGCGGAAGCCGCCATCGGAAGACCCGCCGCGGAAGTCGCGGCGGACGCCGGGCTGTTCGCCTCGCGCAGCGAAGCGCGCCGCATGGCGCAGCAGGGCGGCTTTTCCGTGAATTCCGCGAAAGCCGACTTCTCGCGGACGCTGTCCGCCGCCGATTTCATCGACGGGCGCATAGCCGTCCTGCGGGCCGGCAAGAAGAACCATTTTCTTCTGAAACTGAAAGGAGCGAACTGACATGTCCTGGTATGTGAAGCCGGAAACGCCCGCGAAGATTCCGCCGGCGAAGGCGCTTTGGGAGATATGCCCGCGCTGCCGCGCGTATGTTCCGCGCAAGGAGTGGAAAGACAACGGCTCGATCTGCCCGCGCTGCAACTACCACGGGCGGCTCAAGGCGCGCGAGCGCGCGGAGCTGCTTTCGGACGCCGGAACGTTCAAGGAAATGTTCCGCGAAGTTTCGTATTCCGACCATCTTTCGTTCCGCGACGCCTCCGGCCCGTATGTGGAAAAAGTCGAGGCGGCGATAGGGAAGACGGGCGAGACCGAATCGATATTGACCGGCTCCGCCGCGATGGGCGGGATTCCGGTGGCGCTCGGCGCCATGGATTTCGCGTTCATGGGCGGCTCGCTCGGCACCGGGACGGGGGAACGCATAGCGCGCCTGTGCGAATTTGCCATGGAGGAGCGCCGCCCGCTCGTGATATGTTCGGCGTCCGGCGGCGCCCGCATGCAGGAAGGCATACTGTCGCTGATGCAGATGGCGAAAACGGCGGCGGCGGTGCGCCGCGTGAAAGACGCGGGGCTTCCGTACATATCGGTGCTGACCGACCCGACCACGGGCGGCGTATCCGCCTCGTTCGCGATGCTGGGCGACATCAACATCACGGAGCCTAGAACCCTGATAGGATTCGCCGGCCGCCGCGTGATCGAAAACACGATACGCCAGAAACTCCCCGCCGACTTCCAGACGGCGGAGTACCTGCTGGACCACGGGTTCGCGGACAGCATAGTGGAGCGCCGCGAATTGAAGGCGTTCATCGTGAAGATGCTCCATTACTTCGGCTTCTGAAAGAAAGGCGCAGAGACATGGCAAAGACATCAAAGGCCGCGCCGCGCCGTACGGCGTCCGCGGGGAAAGCGAAACCCTCCGCCGCCAAGAGCGCGATGGACGTGGTGAAACTCGCGCGCGATCCGGCGCGTCCGCACATTTTCGACTACATCCGCGAAATATGCGCGGACTTCACGGAACTCCACGGCGACAGGCTCGTGAACGACGACCGCGCGCTCGTGTGCGGATTCGCGCAGATCGGCCCGCGCAAGGTGCTTCTGTGCGGCCACAACAAAGGGGCGACCGTGGAGGAAAACATGGCGGCCAATTTCGGCATGGCCAATCCCGACGGCTACCGCAAGGCGATGCGCCTGATGGCGCTCGCCGAAAAGTTCCGTCTCCCCGTGGTGACGTTCGTGGACACGCCCGGAGCGTATCCCGGCCGCGAGGCCGAGGAGCGCGGGCAGGCGGAGGCGATCGCGAAATCCATAGAGTTCATGGGCGCGCTCAAGACGCCGGTCGTATGCGTCATAACCGGCGAGGGCGGCTCCGGCGGCGCGCTTGCGGTGGCGGTCGGCGACAGGATACTCATGCTCGAGAACGCGGTCTATTCCGTCATTTCCCCCGAAGGCTGCGCCGGCATCCTCTGGCGCGACGGGGCGAAAGCGCCAGAAGCCGCGGCCGCGCTGAAGATCACCGCCCCGGACCTGAAAAAGCTCGGCGTGGTCGATTCAATAATCCCCGAACCCGCCGGCGGGGCGCAGAAGAATCCCAAAGCCGCGGCGGCGGCCGTGAAGAAAGCGGTGCTCGCCGCGCTTGCGGAGCTCGACGGAATCGCGCCCGCGGATTTCCCCGCGCTGCGCTACGGAAAGTTTTCGGCGATGGGCCGCTTCGCCTGACGCGGCCGTTTCGCGCCGGCGCATGGCGATGGAGATACTCGGAAAGTCCTGGCATTTTGCAGGCGCGGGCGGCGCGGGCATGTCCGCGCTCGCCGCGATTTTCGCGCAGAGGGGCTGCAAGGTCTCCGGCTGCGACGCATACGATTCTCCGCGTCTGCGCGCGGCCGCCCGCGAAGGCGTGGAAGTGTCCACGCCGCACGATCCGCGCCATGCGGAACTGGCCGACGTTTTCGTGGCGACGCCGGCGATACCGTGCGACTCCCCGGAGCTCGCGGCGATTCGCGCATCCGGCAAGCCGCTGATGCGGCGCGGCGAGGCGCTCGCCGGCTTTTTCAACGGCGAGCGCGGCGTGGCCGTTTTCGGCACGCACGGCAAGACTACGGTTTCGGTTTTCACGGCGCGCCTGCTTTCCGCGCTCGGCGCGGAGCCGGGATGGTGCGTCGGCGGCGAAGCGGACGGGCTCTCGCCCTTCGCGAAAGCGCCCGGTCCGGGGTGGCCGTTCGTGGCGGAGGCGGACGAATCCGACGGCACGCTTGCGCTGTACCGCCCGGAGATTTCCGTGTTCACGGCCGCGGATCTCGACCATCTTGAACATTTCGCGTCGCTTGAAGAATACTACGGGTGTTTCGCAAAAGTCCTCGCCGCCACGCGGCGCGCGGCCGCGGTCTGCCGCGACCACGAAACGGCGGTGCGCATCGCGCTGGAATCGTGCGGTGCGCGGATCGTGACGTACGGCTTCCATCCGGAGGCTGACGTCCGCGCGGAGGATGCCGGAACGGACGCGGACGGATCGCGCTTCACCATTGCCGAAGGCGCGGACTCGGCGCGCGTCGCGATTCCCGTCTCCGGGATGCACAACATACAGAACGCGCTTGCGGCGTTCGCGGCCGCGCGCGCCGCGGGATTTTCTTTCGCGGACGCGGCGCGCGAGCT
>CACYEO010000221.1 GCA_902773475.1 uncultured bacterium
CCGTCTCGTCGATGATCGCAGGCGTATTGCCCGCGCCCACGCCGAGCGCCGGAGTGCCGGACGAATACGCAGCCTTGACCATGCCGGGGCCGCCGGTGGCGAGGATGATGTCGGCCTCTTTCATCAGGAAGTTCGTCTTCGGCAGCGACGGCGCCTCCACCCAGCCGATTATGCCTTCCGGCGCGCCTGCCGCGACCGCCGCCTCCAGAACGATCTTCGCCGCCTCGATCGTGGACTTCTTCGCGCGCGGATGCGGGCTTATCACTATGCCGTTGCGCGTTTTGAGGGAGATGAGACACTTGAATATTGCCGTGGAAGTTGGATTCGTCGTCGGAATCACCGCGCCGACGACTCCGATCGGCTCGGCGATCTTCTGGATGCCGGCCGCCTCGTCCGTCTCCAGCACGCCGCACGTCTTGACATTCTTGTATGCGTTGTAGATATACTCGGCCGCATAGTTGTTTTTGATGACCTTGTCCTCTACGACGCCCATTCCCGTCTCGGCGACGGCCATTTTCGCAAGCGGTATTCTCGCCCTGTTGGCCGCCAGCGCCGCAGCGCGGAAAATCGCATCGACCTGCTCCTGGGCATATTTGGCGAATTTCGCCTGCGCCGCTCTCACGGATGCAAGCACAGCCTCCAAATCCGCCAGCGGATTCTCGGGCGCGACATTCTCGTTTGTTTCCATCTTTCTCCTTGTGTTTTCCCGGGCCGGCGCAAACTTCATGGCGGTGCGGGACTGCCATTATACCATTTTTGCCTCCGCGAATCAGCAAGAACCCTGATTGAAGTGTTTGGGTGTTTGAGTGTTTGGGTGTTTGGGTTGGCCGGGCGCGATGCCGCCAAAGACGGCATCCGCCCCGGACGGGTCAGGATTTCGCTGGAAAGCGCGCCCGGCGTTTGCTAAACTTCCGCGCGTCGCCTCTTTAGGGGTTGTAGCTCAACTGGACAGAGCGACGGTTTCCTAAACCGTAGGTTCCGGGTTCGATTCCCGGCAGCCCCACCATTCCACCACCGCAGGCGGGGAGCGGCTTGCGCTCCGCGCCGGATGCAAAGATATTTCCGCCGCCGACAATGCAAACCACCAATGATACAGCGCCGCTTTTCAAAACCCGCCGCGCGGCTGTGCTGAACGCAGCCCCGCCGGCAGTCGTGACGTTCGAAAAAGATTTCGAAACAAACTCCGCGGCTTTCGCCGGCCTCGCAAAAGCGAATCCCGGAACGGCGTTCCTCCTCCAGATCGGATTCGAGCACGAAACCCCCGGGCCCGCCGCGCATCTCGCGGACGTCGTGAAACGGTTCCTTTCGGAAGTCCCAGACGCGCGGATCGTCGTTCTGTGCAACAGCGAAAAAGAATGCGAAGCTCTGGCCCCGCACGGCGTGGAAACGCGCTTCGCGAGCCACAACGCGTTTCTCGACGAACGCCGCTACAGCCCGCTTCCGGGCGGGCGCGGTTTCGACGCCGCCTACATCGCAAGGCTCACGCCGTTCAAGCGCCACGGCCTGATACCGGAAGACATGGCGGAAAAAATGCTTTTCCTGGGATGCTCCGTGCGGGAGGCCGAAAGGGAATACGCGAACGGCATCCGCAAACGGTACGCAAAGGCGCTGTGGGTGCCGCGCTTCGGCGGCCTGGAAATTTCGCGGTACCTGTCGATGGCGAACTGCGGCCTCGCGCTTTCGGCAAGCGAAGGCGCCTGCTTCGGATCGAGCGAATACCTTCTGTGCGGCCTGCCGGTGGTGGACACGCCGGCGCTGGGCGGGCGAAGCCGCATGTATCCTGGCGATTTCGTGAAATACGCCGATCCTACGCAGGAATCGGTGGGGGAGGCCATAGAATACTGGCGCGACAACGTTCCGGATCCGCGCGCGGTCCGCGAAGCCTGGCTCGCCAAGGCGCGGCCCATGCGCGAAACATACCGCGAACTCATGAAAGAGCTGTGCGGCCGCGACTGCGGCGGGAAATTCCCGCACAAACTCGGCATCCGCACTCCGCACCCCGGCGCGGCGTTTTCGATCGCCGCCGCCGCATGGCTCGCCGTAAAAAGGATTTTCCCCAGACAAAACCGGTATCGGAAATGGAAAACTACCTGATAAACCTCGACAGGGCGCCGGAGCGCCTTGAAGCCACGCGCAGGCTTTTCGAATCCGCAGGGCTTTCTTTCACGCGCGTCCCGGGCGTCGACGCGCAGAAGCTTTCGTCCGCCGACTTGAAGCGCCTCTGCCCTCCGTTCAGATTCTACATCGCAAACGCCCATCGCGCCAAAGGCGGCGACATAGCCTGCACGCAGTCCCACAGAAAATGCTGGAAGACCGCTTTCGCCGGAAAAGCCCGGCTCGCGGCGGTTTTCGAAGACGACGTGGATTTCGACCCGCAGGGGCTGAAGGACGCGCTCGCGGCGGTCGAAAAGGAAAACGACCCCCGCATTCCGACCGTGTGGCTGCTCCACAAAGGGCTGCCGCGGCCTGCAAATCCGCAGGGCCGCTGGTACAACCTGCGCGACGCCGACGATGTGGCGCATTCGTGGTGTTCGCACTGCTATGCAATCAATGCGGCGGCGGCCGCGATGCTCGAAGAAATGCACGACCCGATGGCGAACGTCCTCGATTCCTGGTCCACCTACGCCAGGCTCGGCGTGCGGGTGCTCGTGGCGTGCGAACCGTGCGCATGGACGCGCAAAGAGCAGTCGCAGATACCGCGCAAGCCAAACAGGCTGTGGAGCGCGGCATGGTTCCGCAAACTCTACTGGATGCGCTACAAGGCCGCATTCAGAATCGACCTTCTCCTGAAGCGGCTGTCCGGAAAGGCCGCAGCCATGCGGAGAGCCGCAAAACGCAGCATTGAAAACACGGAGGGCGGAAAATGAACCGGACGGTTTCCATCTGCGCAGCCGCGCTTCTCGCCGGGGCGTGCGCCGCAAACGCGCGGACGGCGGACGAGCAGGCGCTGCGCAAAGCCCTGCCCGGCGTATTCGCATCGGCGGCGGAAAGCTACCGCGCCCTCGACGCCGAGGCCTCGAAGCTCATGGAAGGCCCTGTCGTCCGCAAGGCCCGCGTGAAATCCGCCATCCGCGTTCCGCACGGCATAGACGCGAAAACGGGCAGGCCCGACATGCGCAGCGTCTTCTGGTGGACGTCTGGGCATTTCCCCGGCTCGCTCTGGCTTCTCTACGAAGCGACAGGCGACGAAACGTTCAAACACCGCGCCCTCGCATGGACGGAACGCCTTGCGCCCAACTCCAAGGTGAACGACAACCACGATGTCGGCTTCATAATGAACTGCTCGTACGGCAATGCGCGGCGGCTGCTGAAGACGGACGCGTACGACAGGCTTCTGGCCGAAACGGCGTCTTCGCTCTCGGAGCGTTTCAACAAAAGGCTCGGTCTCATCCGCAGCTGGGGCGCGATAAACGACGAAAAGAACTTCCTGGTGATTCCCGACAACATGATGAACCTGGAACTGCTCGAACTCGCCGCGAAGCTTCCCTGCGGCGACAGGCGATTCGACGAAATCGCGCGTTCGCACGCCGATGTCACGATGGCGCACCAGTTCCGCGCCGACGGGGGAGTCCGCCACGTCCTCAACTAC